>JAYWAX010000400.1:0-4543 GCA_043782125.1 Acetobacteraceae bacterium
GGCCATCGCCGGTGTCATGCCGCGCCCGACCGGGCCGATCGCCGCCTCGATCACTTCAAGCGCCACTCCGCCCGGCCGCAGCAGATACGGCCGAGCGCCAGTCAGGTCCAGCACCGTCGATTCGACGCCGACTCCGCTGGGTCCGCTGTCCAACACGGCGGCGATCCGCCCGCACAGCCCTTCCAGCACATGCGCTGCGGTGGTCGGACTGACCTGACCCGAGAGGTTCGCCGATGGCGCCGCGACCGGCCGGTCCACGGCCGCGAGCAGCAACCGCGCCGCCCGGTTCGCGGGGACCCGCACCGCGAGTGTATCGAGACCGGCCCCGGTCAGCAGCGCCACCCGGGACGATGGCCGTCTGGGCAGCACCATTGTCAAAGGTCCCGGCCAGAACGCCGCGGCGAGGGCTTGGGCGAGATCTGTGGGCACGACGTCGTCCCAGGCGGCTTCGGCGACAGGGTAATGGCAAATCAGCGGGTTGAAATGGGGGCGAATTTTCGCGGCGAAAATCGCGGCGACGGCGGCGGCGTCGGTCGCGTCGCCGCCAAGACCGTAAACCGTTTCGGTACCGAACGCGACGAGACGGCCCGTGCGCAAAAGCGCCGCCGCGCGCGCGATGCCGTCGGGATCGGCGGAAAGAATCTCTGTCATGGCGAGCCGATAGCCGCTCCTGGGGCCATGGCAAAGCCCCCGGCGGCGGTCTAATGTCAGGGCACAGGTCCATTCCCAGGGGTTTCAGACACCATGCTCGATATCGCGTTCGCCAGGCCGGCCCTTCCCAAATCCGGCGCCCTGGTGCTGCTGGCGCATGAAGGCGAGAAACCCTCTGGATTGTGGCAGGCGGCCGACGAGGCCACCGGCGGCGCAATTGCGCGCGCGTTGGAGGTGGCCACCTTCAAGGGCGCCAAGGGCAAGACCGTGTCCATCCTGGCGCCGGGCGCGGGGCTCGCCCGTGTGGTCGTGACCGGTCTGGGCAAACCGGCGGAAATCGACGAGCGGGTTCTGAACGAATGCGGCGGCGCGGTGGCGGCGGCGATCTCGGGCGAAGCCGTGGCGGCCGTCGCCGCCGGCACGCTGACCCCCGCGCAGGCGGCAGATATCGCATTGGGCGCGGTCCTGAAGGCCTATCGGTTCGACCGCTACCGCACCGTCGAAAAGGCCGAGGACAAGCCGAAACTGACGAAACTCTCGGTCCTGACAGCGGATGCGGCCAAGGCCCGCGCAGCCTGGGAACGCGGCAAGGCCGTGGCCGAGGGCGTGTTCCTCACGCGCGACCTGGTCAGCGAGCCGCCGAACGTGCTGAACCCCGCCGAGATGGCCGAACGCTGCAAGAAATTGACAGCGCTTGGCCTGAAAGTCGAAGTGCTTGGCCCCAAAGAAATGCAGAAACTGGGCTTTGGCGCGCTGATGGGCGTCGCGCAGGGCAGCGTGAATGAGCCGCGCATGGTGGTCATGCACTGGAATGGCGGCAAGGGTAAGGAAAAGGACAAGCCGGTTGTCTTTGTCGGCAAAGGCGTGACGTTCGATACCGGCGGCATCAGCATCAAACCGGCCGGCGGCATGGAAGACATGAAATGGGACATGGCGGGTGCGGGCACCGTCGTGGGCCTGATGGCCGCGCTCGCGGGCCGTAAGGCGAAGGTCGATGCGATCGGCCTGGTGGGACTTGTGGAGAACATGCCATCCGGCAATGCGCAGCGGCCGGGCGATGTGGTGAAAAGCTATTCGGGCCAGACGATTGAGGTCATCAACACCGACGCCGAGGGGCGGTTGGTGTTATGCGACGTGCTTTACTACGCGCAAGAGAAATACGACCCGAAATTCATGATCGATCTCGCGACGCTGACCGGTGCGATCATCGTCGGTCTGGGCCACGAATATGCCGGACTGTTCAGTAACGACGACGGGTTGGCGCAAAAACTGGCAGACGCAGGCAAGGCGACCGGGGAGAAAGTCTGGCGCATGCCGCTCGACGATGCCTATGACAAGCAACTTCGTTCGGAAATCGCGGACATGAAGAACATTGGCGGCCGTCCCGCCGGTTCCATCACGGCAGCCCAGTTTATCCAGCGTTTCGTGAATAAAAAGCCGTGGGCGCATTTGGATATCGCGGGCATGGCCTGGAGCGGCAAGGACGGTCCTTGTATCCCCAAGGGCGCGACGGCGTTCGGGGTGCGGCTGCTCGACCGGCTGGTGGCGGATCATTACGAAGGGTAACCGGTGGCCGAGATCGGCTTCTACCATTTGACCCGGACGGCGCTGCCAGAGGCTCTGGCGCGCCTGCTGGAGCGCACTCTGGCAGCGAACCAGCGTGCTTTGGTGCTATGCCCGGACGACACGCGGATGAAAGCGTTGGACAGCGCGCTGTGGGCGTGCGCCGTGCCCGCCTGGCTGCCGCATGGCACGCCGGCCGACGGCGACGCCGATCTGCAACCGGTGTGGCTGGATACGCGGCCGGACCCGGCGAATGGCGCCCGGTTTCTGTTTTTGGTGGATGGCGCGGACACCGATCGCGGCGCGGATTTCGATCGGGTCTTCGATCTGTTCGACGGCAACGATACAGAACGAGTCGCCGCCGCGCGGGATCGCTGGCGTGCCGCCAAGGCCTCTGGGCACACACTGGTCTATTGGAAGCAAGGCGCGCGCGGCTGGGAAAAAGGCGCCTGAACGGCGCCTGCCCCCTGTCTTGGAGTCCGCCCGCTTCAGCGCCGTTTCGCGGCCGTCTTGGCGGGCGTCAGCCACCATTTGACCGGTTCCTGTTCTGGTTCGGCCACCGGCTCCGGGCGCGGGTTGGGCGGACGGCCGCGACGGGCCGGCACAAGCGGGGTTTCGGCGCGGGCCGCGATCTCCCGGCGCACCGGCTGGGCTTCGCGCGCGAGTGCTGGTTCCGCCGTGACGTTTTCCAGCCGGCGTTCCGCTGAGGCATTTTCCAACCGGCGTTCCGCCAAGACGTTTTCCAATCGGCGTTCCGCCGTTTCGCGGGCGCGGCGTTCCCGGTTCAGCTCGGATCGCAGATCGCGCAGGGCGGCCTCGGCTGCCTCGACGCGGGGTTCGGCGTCGCTCAGACGTTCCCGCGCGGCGGCGAGTTCTTCGCGTAATGAAACGTTTTCCTCGCGGTCGCGCCGTCCCGTGGAAACCGCTTCGTTCCTCTCAAGCTCGTGGTGTCCGATCTTGGTCCGTAACGCCTGCAGCGCGGCCTGGGTTTCCTGCAGGGCCCGATCCGCCTTGTCGCGGGCGGCCGATTCGGCGGCCAGAGCCGCTTCGACGCGTTGCAGGCGGCTGGAGGTCGGGCCGGAGAGCGCGCCGCCCGGAAGTTCCACCGGGTCGCGGCGCACCACGGTTACCGGGACTTCCCCATCCTGGACGAAGCGGCGCCGGTGCAGGCCTTGCGTGAAGCCGCCTCCGCCCGTGCGTTGTCCAGGTTCCGGGCGGTCGCCGTCGGGACGGGATCTGTGGCCTTCGCCATGCAGCCCCAATGCGCGGCGCATCTGCGCTTCGGCGTCGTCCATGGCGGGGGATTGCGGCTGTTCCTGAGATAAACTCAGCCGCTGGCCAAGATCGGCACGTGGTTTCATTTGATCGGACAAATCGGTCACCCGGGTAGAGCAGGGAATCGGACATAGCGGTGAAACATGCCCGGGCCAGAAGCGAAGCCGCTCGGGCACAGCGCGAGACCGGTATAAATCCGGATTCTCGGGGAACAGACTCCAACACGTCTCATGACAGTTTCTTCGTGGCTGTTACCTGCGAGTACTCGATCCATCGCCAGATTTTCGAATGGCTGGCGGGGTTTTGACGATGTCGCTGACCCCAGCGGATCGATTCCCGTTGTGCAAAGCTTTCATCCCGTATCCGATCGTTTCCCGCCGCGCAAGCCCTTTGGCCGCATCGCGCCCGGAAACCGGCGCATTTGCCGCATTTTTTTCGCGAGCGATGAAGATCGAAGCAAATATTGACGGCAAATATAAAAAAACGATGAATCGCCCGGATGGTCCACGCCGCTCCCGCCGCGCGACTATGCCGATGCTTCCAGCGCTTCTTCCGCCGCCATCCAGGCTTCCTCCGCGGCCTCTGATTCGCGCCGCAGCGCGGCGAGCCGTGTGTTCGCCGCAGCGACGTCCTTAATACGCCCAGGAAGATAAATGGAGGGGTCGGCGAGGCGCTGTTCGATAGCCGTGCGTTCCGCCATCAACTTCGCCAGCAGTGCCTCGGCATCCCGCGCCTGCTTGCGCAGCGGCGCCTGTGCCGCGCGCGCCACCGCGCGTTCCCGCCGATCGTCCTTGCGCGCCACCGCCTCGGCCTTTGCCGTGGGCCGCGCGCGTTCCGCCAGTAACGCGCGATAATCGTCCAGGTCGCCGTCGAAGTCGCGCACCGTCCCATCGGCGACCAGCCACAGCCGATCCGCCGCCAGTTCGACAAGATGAGGATCGTGTGTGATCAACAGCACCGCGCCCTCGAAGTCCGCGAGTGCTTTGACCAATGCCTCCCGCGCATCGATGTCGAGGTGATTCGTAGGTTCGTCCAAAATCAAGAGTTGCGGGGC
>JAYWAX010000401.1:0-4524 GCA_043782125.1 Acetobacteraceae bacterium
TCAACCCAGGCGGTGGGTCCGGGGGTGACGCTTTATGTCCGCGAAATGCTGGGGAATCGCCCGGATCTCGCTACGCTTGGCGGCCTGGCCTTCTCCGCCACCGGCCTCGCCGGAGTCCTCGCCGTGCCGTTTCTGGGCCGGCGCAGCGACCGGATCGGTTCCCGCCGGACCCTGCTGATTTGCCTGTGCGGCGCGGCCGCCTTCACCATTCCGATGGCGCTGCCTCTGGGCTACGCCGCCTTCGTGGCCGAGCGCTTTGGATTGGGCTTGTTCGTGGGCGCGGTGCTGCCGGTGTCGAACGCGATGGTCGGGCGGCTGACGGACCCGGCGCAGCGCGGCATGGCTTACGGCGTGATTTCCTCGGCCTATTTCGTTGGCAACACGCTTGGCCCGCTGGCCGGCGGCGCGATCGCGGCGACCGTCGGGATCGACTGGGTGTTCGCGGTCACCGGTGCGCTGCTGGCGCTGAACTTCCTGTGGGTGTGGTGGAAGGTGCCGGAGGTAAAGACGGAACCCGCGTGATCCTTGGATCGTGGCCGCGTTCCTGTTATCATTATGGGCTTAATGACAGGAGCCTCCGATGCCCAGTGTGGTCACGATCAACCGGCCGGACGTCATCGCGCTGATTGAGGACGTCGCCAATCGCCTGACCAATGGCAACAAGACCGAGGCCGTCGCGCTGGCGATGCGCCGCGTGCTGGACCTGGAGGCCCGGAAGGGTACCCTGTTCGGACGTCAGCGCGGGTCGGTCACCGTGGCGGAGGGGGTGGATCTCACGGCACCGATGGACCTTGAATCCACGGATGCGGAAACGGGCCGCGAGTTGGCGCATTGACGGACGCTCTGCTGCTGGACACGCATATCGCGTTGTGGCTTGAAAACGGGGATGCGCGTCTGCGGCCTTCCACGCTCAGCCTGATCGAAGCCTGTTGGCGGCAAGGCGGCACGATTTTCCTCAGCGCTGTGAGCGTCTGGGAGATCGCGCAACTGGTCGATCGCGGCCGGATCGAACTGGCGCGCCCGTTGGAAGACTGGATGGCGCGGTTTGTCGATCTGCCGGGAATCGCCGCCGTGCCGCTCTCTCACGGCGCGGCGGCGGGTGCTTACCGGTTGCGAGACTACGAATACCGTGACCCGGCCGACCGGCTGCTGATCGCCACGGCGATCGAACGCGCGTGCCCTTTGGTCACTTACGACGCTCGCATCGCCAGATTCGGAGACACGCACGGTGGCAAGTACAGCTTCGCCGCCGTGGCCTGACCGGGACAGTCTGGGCCGCGCACCGCCCGGCCACCGTTACCCCCGGCCATGCCGTTTACCCCCTGATCGGCACGATCAGCGCGTCCACCGCCGTGATCCGATCGCCCGCGCAGATCAGCGGGTTGATGTCCAGTTCCGCCACCAGATCGCGATTATCGGCGGCGAAACGAGACACCTTGCTGACAATATCGGCCAACCTGGCGACATTCACGGCCTCCATGCCGCGAAAACCTTCCAGCAGTTTGAAGCCTTTCAGGCTTTGCAACATGCCCATCGCCTCATGCGGCGTGACCGGGGCAGGGGAGAGGGCGCTGTCTTTCAGAATCTCGATCAGCACGCCGCCAAGACCGACGACGATCAGCGGGCCGAACAGCGGATCGTTGCGGGCGCCGATCACCAATTCGACCCCTTGCGGCACCATCGGCTGCACCAGCACGCCGTTGATCCGCGCCGGCGGGGTGACTTTCGCCGCGTTCGCCATGACGGCGGCGTAGGCGGCTTTCACTTCATCTGCGGAACGCAGGTTCAAGCGGATGACCCCGGCTTCGGTCTTGTGCGGGATATCCGGCGATTCGACTTTCATGACGACGGGGAAACCAAGCGCGGTGGCCGCGGCCGCCGCTTCATCCGCGGATTGGGTCAGGCGTTCGCCCACGACGGGGACGTCGTACAGCGCCAGAATTTCCTTCGCCTCGCGTTCCGTCACCGTGGCGCCGGTCGCGGCCTTGATCAGAGATTTGGACTTTTCGACAATCGCCGCATCGGTCGGCGCGACCTTCTGTTCGCCGGCCGCCCGCTTGTCGTCGCGCCAATGCCAGGCGGCCAAAGCCGAGAAGCAGGCGTTCATCGACCGGAACAACGCCACCCGCTCGGCCTGATGGGCTTCCACCACGCCCGGCCCGTCCTGCCATTCCGTCTGCCAGACGACACAGGCCATTTTTGCATGCTGGATCGCGAGGTCGTTGTAAACCAGCGGCCGTTTCGCCGAGGGCACCGATCCATAGGTCATCGGCGAAACCAGCACGCCGTATTGCGGATCGTTCAGCAGCGCCCCCGCGCAAATGCCAAGCGATTCGGGATCCGACAACACCTGCGCCGTGACATCGCATGGGTTTCGCGTAGACCCGAACTCGGGAACACGCGACTCCAGAACGATCCGCGTGGCGTCCTCCGGCTGCGGCATCGGCACGCCGTTCTGCTCGGCCCGGTCGGCGGCCATGATGGCGGCACCGCCAGACGCCGCGACAACCGCCGCGCCGCGCGCTTTCGGCGGCGGCGCCTTGGCGAAGAACGCCGCCGTTTCCATCAGCGCCTCGTAATCGTCCACCACGACCGCGCCGTATTTTCTGAAAGCCGCGCGATAGGTTTCGTGCGAACCGGCCAGCGAACCCGTGTGCGACATCGCCGCCCGGGCACCCTGTTCGCCGGTCGCCATTTTGAAAATCGTCAGCGGCTTGTTGGCTTTCCAGGCGTTGTCCGCCGCCAGCAGCAGCCGTTCCGGGGTCGCCATGCCCTCGAACACGCAGGCGATCGAGGCGCAGGTGGGATCTTCGACGAGGTAATTGACGTAATCCGCCATGTCCACATCGCAGGAATTGCCGGATGTCAGCACATGCGACACGGACACGCCGCGCACCACCGCCTGCGCCAGCGCCATGCCAAGCGCGCCCGATTGCGAAATGACACCGACGGCGTTTTTGTTGGGCTTCGGAATCGGCGTGATGTCCATGAAGGTGATCCGCGAATCCAGCGTCGCATTCACCACGCCGATGCAATTCGGCCCGACGATTTTGATCCCGGTTTCCCGCGCGATCGCCGCCAGACGTTCTTGCTGCGCGATGCGGTCGTCCTTCCCGGTCTCGGAGTAACCCGAAGCGAAGATAATGGCGCCGCCGATGCCCATCTTCACACAGTCGAGAACGATCTCTTCCACGTTTTCCCGCGCCGCCGTGATGACCGCGCAATCCACGACTTCCGGCAGATCGCGGACATTCGCATAACATTTCAGATCGCCAATGGTTTCATAGCGTGCATTCACCGGATAAAACCGGCCGCCGTAATGGCGGAGATTGTGCAGCACCCGCTCTCCGAACGAGCCCGCGCGGGTGGAGGCGCCGACGACGGCGATACTCGCCGGGTCGAGAAGTCTGGTGAGTTCGGCTCTGTTATAGACCGTGGTGCGCTTGGCTTGCATCGTTTCCGCCCGATTGACGTTTCCCTGACCGCGATCATAGTCGCGTCAGGCCAAAACACCAAAATCGTCCAACGCAATGAAAATCGAGGAACGTATGTCATCGCTGTTCGACCTGACCGGTAAGGTCGCCATCGTCACCGGTTCCACCAAAGGCATCGGCCTCGCCATCGCGCGGCGGATGGCCGAACACGGTGCCACCGTCGCGATTTCCAGCCGCAAAGGGGATGCCTGCGAAGCCGTCGCAAGCGGCATTCGCGCCGACGGCGGCAAGGCATTCGCCGTGCCCTGCCACGTCGCGCACAAGGAGCAGCTACAGAATTTGGTCGACCGCACCATGGCCGAGTGCGGCGGCATCGACATCGTCGTGGGCAACGCAGGCATCAATCCTTACCTCGGACCGGCGGCGGGGGTTTCGGACGAGGTCTTCGACCGGGTCATCGGCACCAATGTCCGGTCGAATTTCTGGCTGTCCAACATGACCTGTCCGCACATGGCCGCGCGCGGCGGCGGATCGTTTATTGTCATCTCCTCGATTGCCGGGTTGATCGGCAGCGAGGCAATCGGCCTCTACGGTATTTCGAAGGCGGCGGATATCGCGTTGTGCCGCAATATCGCGGTCGAATGGGGCGCGAAAAACATCCGCGCCAATGCGATCGTTCCGGGCCTGGTACGCACGGATTTCGCCCGCGCGTTATGGGACGACCCGATCCGCTACGCCAAAACCACCCGCGACGCACCCCTGGGCCGCATCGGCGAACCCGACGAAATCGCCGGCGCGGCAATCTTCCTGGCCTCGCCGTCCGGTGCCTTCACCACAGGCCAGACCATCGTCATCGATGGCGGCCGCATGGCCGGCACACCCGCGCGCAAGGACTGATCCGGCGCGCGGGCTGGGCCGGAGATTTGGGGGAGACGCCGGGGCGCTGCCCCGGTCCCCGCGAGGGCTTTGCCCTTCGAACCCACCAGGGCCTCGGCCTCTGGACCGGGGTGCGATTCAAGGGTGTGGGGAACGACACCAAGTGGCCCATGAACTGACACCGGCCGTTACATGGCGATAGGGGTAGGGAAGG
>JAYWAX010000402.1:0-4519 GCA_043782125.1 Acetobacteraceae bacterium
TTCAGGCCGAGAATTTTGGCCCGTTGCGTATCGCTCAGCCCAGGCATCGTCCGCTCGATCGCTTCGGCGGAGTGCGGCCAGGTGCCTTCGTGATGCGGGTAGTCGTTCGCCCACATGAAGTTGTCGGTGAGGTTGAAGGGCGCCGCGAGCGTGAGCCCCACGGGATCTTCCTGGAACGAGGCGAAGGCATGCGCGCGATAATAATCGCTTGGCAGGCCCTGCAATTTCGGCCGCACCCACATGTGATGCTTTCTGTACGCCTCGTCCATCGCTTCCAAAAGCCATGCGATCCAGCCGATGCCGGCCTCGATGGTCGCGAAGCGCAATTTCGGAAACCGTTCCAGCACGCCGGACGCGCAGAGATTCGCCACCGGTTCGATCGTCGGCGAAAGGGAGTGCGTGACATAATTGATGATCGCACCGCCATTGCCGCGCGAGGCCCGCGGATCGCGTCCCGTGGACACGTGGAACGTGAAGGGAATATCCGCTTCCTGAATAAGCGCCCACATTTTATCGAAATGCGGAAGGTTATAGTTGACGTGATCGACGTCATGCCCGCCCCAGATCGGTTTGCAGGGGAGCGTCAGACCGCGAAAACCGACTTTCGCGACGCGTTCGATCTCCGCCATGGCGCTGTCCAGATCGCCGGTGGCGATGGCGGCGCAGGGCAACATTGAGTCCTGATGGGCGCCGTATTGCTCCCAGGCCCACTCGTTCCACACCTTGCACTGCGCGCTGGCGAAAACCGGGTCAGGCGTCGCCCACATGGCGAGACCTTTGTTCGGGAAGATGACTTCCACGTCCACGCCGTCGCTGCGGTTGTCGCGGATGCGTTCTTCGACCACGGCGCCGGATTGTTGACGCAGCCAGTCCTCGCCCTCGAAGCTCATGACGCGGACGCGGTCGGGGCGGTAGCCCTCGGTATAGCGCCATTGTACGCCCTGATCGTCGGTGATAATGCGGGGGACGCGTTCCTTGTATTTCGGGTCGATGCGGGTCGACCACAGATCGGCGGGTTCGTTGGCGTGGCTGTCGGTAGACACCATGTAGTATTTATTGGGATCGCCCACGCGCGCAGTGCGCGTCCAGCCGTCGTGCCCAGGCGTTTCGAGACGCCATAGGTTCGGGGGATTGATTTCGGTCGACCGTGCCTGGCTCATGGAACACCCTCCTGCTGTCTGTTCCTCCGACCCTACCGGCTGGTAGCATCGCTGTCGATGGCGCGATTTCGGGGCCGCACGGCGGTACCGGCAACGGGGGTTGTCAGGAGGGCGCGGCTCGGCGACGTTCGGGTGGGAAAACTCGATTGGGATGGAAGCGGATAACCGGTATGAATTGGGATGCGGCCTATCAGGGCGTTAAAGTCGTCGATCTGACCGGCGGAGTCGCCGGACCCTCGTGCGCCATGATGCTCGCGCAACACGGCGCGGACGTGATCAAGGTCGAAACGCCCCATGCCGGCGGCGACTGGTCGCGGATTCTGGGCCGGACCTACCAGGACCATTCGGCGTTCTCGGTTTATGGCACTCTGGGGAAGCGCAGCATCGCGGTCGATCTGAAGACACCGGAGGGCAAGGAAATCCTCTGGCGGCTTATCAAAGGCGCCGACATCTTCATGGAAGGGTTCCGGCCCGGCACGATGAAACGTTTCGGGTTCGATTATGAAGCGGTCAGCGCGCAGGAGCCGGGAATTCTGTATTATTCGATTTCCGGTTTCGGGCAGACAGGGCCGCTCGCCGCGCGTCCGGCGATGGACCCGGTGTTGCAGGCCTTCATTGGAATCGTGAATGAAAACCGCGGCGATCGCGACAATCATCCGCACCGGTTCGCGATCTCCGCGATCGACATGTTCACCGGGTTGCTGGGGTTTCAGGCGCTGTCCACATCGCTGCACATTCAGGCGCGGCAGAAGGTAAAGCAAGGCCGCTACCTGGAAGCCAGCCTGATGCAGGGCGGTGCGATGCTGTCGGTGATCCGGTTGATCGCGCAATATCTGGAACGCGGCTCGGCCGCGCGCACGTCAATGCCGAACGGAGTCTTCGACACCGCGGACGGGCAATTGAACGTGACCATGGTGCGCCCCACCGATTGGCCGCCATTCTGCGATGTTATCGAACGTGCGGACCTGTTGGACGATCCACGCTTTTCCGCCCATGCGGCGCGCGGCGCGAACCTGGACGAGCTATACGGCGTCGTGCGCCCGGTGTTCAAAGCGAAAACGACGGAATGGCTGGCGAAACGATTCACCGAACGCAACATCATGAATTACAAAGTCAACAGTTATCAAGAGTTTCTGCGCGAGGAACAAGTCGCGGCGACCGGTGTCATCGCCTGGCTGACGCAGCCGGGTTTTGCGGAATTGGTGCCAATGCCAAACATTCCCGGCCTGCCCAACTTCGAAAACGGCACCAAACGCGCCCACGCCCCTCGACTGGGCGAACACACAAGCGAAATCCTGCGCGAGCATGGCTACGACGATTCACAAATCGCGACACTCATGGAAAAGAAAATCGTCGCCGCGCCGGAATAGGGTTGGTGACTGGATGGTGGAGACGCCGGGGCGTTGCCCCGGACCCCACGAGGGCTTGGGGCTGCGACCCAACGCCTCCACCACTCAGTCCCCAACCCGTTACGGCCCAATCGCGATTCTCGTATCGATCGCGTCGTAATCCGCGCGCAACCCGCTTTTGGTCGCGCTCAGCAACCCTGCTGCCGCCAGGGCATGAACATCCGCATGGACATTGCTGTAGTCGCGTCCCAAAGCTTTCGCGAGGGCGCGGATACTGGCGGTTTGGTTGCGGCGGACGTGACGCAGAATTTCCATACGTTTGCCGGTCAGCACGCGGGTCAATAAATCCCAGTCATCGAACGCCAGGCGGCGTTCCGGAGGCGGCTCGCCGTCCGTGCGCGCAAGAAAACCGGCGGTACCGCGACTGTCCGGCGGAATACCGGTTTCGATTTTCATGGCGCGCATATGTCACATATTCCAATCATTCGTCTGTCCGGCGGCGCGCGGCCGCCGGCTATCTCAAATATCGCAAATCTTAAATTGTAGAAGCCCAGGAGACCGGGATCATTTGGTATGCTGGGCCTTCTTTGGCGATGAATCCGGTGGCGGGAAAGGACGCGTGGTAGAAAGACACCTGCATTTTATCCGCCGCCGCCATGTCCAGCATTTTACGCCGCGTCTGCACGGCTTGCGGCCCGTCCATATCGAACACCGCCGACCATTCGGGGTGACGCGCGAACAAAGCGGGGTTGTTGGTGGTATCGGACATCGCCATCAACTTGCCGCTGCCCGAGGCGATGGCGAAGGCGGTGTGTCCGGGCGTATGGCCGGGCGCGGCAACGGTGGTAATGCCGGTGACGGGTTCCTTCCCCCATTCAAACTGTTTCACGTCTTTCGCCATGGGGCCGAAGACCCGGCGCACCGACTGGAACGCGGGTTTCAGCCCGTCTGGCGCTGCGGCCATTTTCGCGTCGTCCATCCAGAACGCCCATTCCGGCGCGGGGACCTGAATGTCCGCTTTGGGAAACACGGCGGTGCCGTCTTTCAGGCGCAGACCGTTGATGTGATCGCCGTGGAAGTGGCTGATCAGAATTGTGTCCACGTTGGCAGGATCGAAGCCGGCGGCCTTGAAATTCGCCATCCAGGTACCGCTGGTGGGCGCACCGAGATCGCCGTTGCCCGCGTCGAGCAGGACCAGTTTGGTGCCGGTGTTGACGACCAGCGTGGTGAACGGGATGGTCATTTTGTCGGACGGCAGGAAGGCTGCGGCCAAGGCCTGGCGGACCTCTGTTTCCGGCGCGTTTTTGATGAACCCGTCCAGGGTCCGGAACGCGACGCCATCGTTGATCGCGGTGACCTGCAGGTCACCTATCTTGAAGCGATAGAATCCGGGCGCCTGATTGTCTGCAGGCGGCTGCGCGGCCTGTCCCTGACGCAGGATGGTGGGCGCGATCGCGGCGACGACGGCGGCCCCCAGCGCGTGGCGGCGTGTGAGCGACATGTTGCTTCTCCCTTTAACCCTAAGTCAGGGACGGAGAAGCCGGCCGGTTTATTCCAAGGGGCCGGACCGGATCACGCGTGGCGGACGATTTCGCCGTGCCGGGTTTCGGCCGGCAGGCACAATTTCACCATCGCTTTCGCGGCGGCATCCGCCGTCGGCAGTGTTTCCCTGGGCACACCCGGAAACGCCGCCGCACGCAGTTTTGTCCCGATCGGCCCCGGATCGAACAGGTTCACGCGCAGGTTCGTCGCGGCGGTTTCGGCGGCCCAGGCGAGAACCAGGCTTTGGGCGGCGGCTTTGGAGGCGGCATAGGCACCCCAGTAAGCGGATGGGGCATCGGCCATTGCGTCGGTGGCGAAGACGGCACGTCCGGCGGGGGCGTGGCGCAGCGGGGGCTCGCAGCTTTGGATCAGCCGCCAGGGGGCGAGCGTGTTGACCGCGAGTACTTCCGCGCGGTCCCCTGCGGTGGCGTGGCCGACGGGGGTCAGTTTTCCCAGCACGGCGGCGCA
>JAYWAX010000403.1:0-4514 GCA_043782125.1 Acetobacteraceae bacterium
GCAGGATTTTGACCAGCGGGCCCAGAGGGTCGGCCCAAAGCCCGGGAGTCAGAACCGTTGCGGCGGCTATATAGCTGAGGGAGAGAACGATCGCGGCGCAGGCGGCCGGCCGGGTCCAGCGGCGGACCAGAAGCCCAAGACCGATGGCAATGTCGGCGGCGGCGCCGCCCAACACGAAGCCGCGCGCGGCGGCGGCGGGCATGACCCCGTCCAGCACGCGCATTGACTCGGACAGACGCCAGGCACCGATGACGCCGGACAGCATCCAGAAGACGGCCAGAAGGCCCAAAAGCGCGGGAAACGCCAGGCCTGCGCGCGCAAAGCTGCGTTCCTGCAAGGTCGATGGAAGCGAAGCCAAGGTTTGCTCCAACGTCTGGAACCTCCGGCCGGTCGCGGCGGTCCAGGGGGCGGGATCGCCCGCGACGCCATCGGCCAACACGCGCAGCGCGGTCGTGCGCAGCGGCGACCGCCAGCCGGCCCACCCCGCGAGGTCGGCGGCTTTGGCCAGCCAAAAGCCCAGTGCGACGGGCAGGTCCAAACCGAAGCGCGCCGGGGGAAACCCGAGCCAGTGCCGGAAGGCCGCGACGATGTCTCGCAGCGGGCGCGGCGTTTGTTCCATCAGATCGTAGTCGCGCCGCGATGGGACCTGCCCGGCCAGGGACAATGTCACAGCGGCGGCGATTTCCCTGGCGGCGACGGTTTGCACCGGCGCGTGGCCCAATACCAAAGGCTGGATCGCCGGAAAGGCGGCGAGCATGCGGATCAGGCTGGTGCCGCCATAGGCGTTGGCGCTGACGGCCAGGCCGGGTTTGAAGACGATCCAGTCGAGGCGGCTGGCCCGTAGGATCGCGTCCGCCTCGGCTTTGGTGCGGAGGAACTTGGTGCCCGCGCCGGGCTCGGCGCCGGGGGCGGAGATCTGGATGAAACGGGTCACGCCAGCGGCTTCGCAGGCCTGGATCAACGCGCCGATCGCCTGGCTCTGCGATGCCGCCAACCGGTCTTTCGCGCCGTCTTGCAGTGCGCCGGAGGCATTTACCACGGCCTCCACTCCGGCCAGCGCCGCGGTCCAGGCCTCCGGACGTGTCATCCGCGCGAGGTCGCCCCCGATCCAGGCGATTTCCGGCACCAGCCGCCGGCCCAGATTGGCCGACCGTCCAAAGCCCAGTACATCGTGGCCCGCCTGTATAAAATCCCGGACGATTTCGGCGCCGATCAGCCCGTATGCGCCGAGGACCAGAACCCGCATGCGCCGGTCAGCGCGGCCAGGCGCGGATCGCCAGGAAGCCGCCATCGACGGGCAGCATCGCGCCGGTGATCCAGCGGGACTCGTAGCTGGCGAGGAAGACCGCGGCCCAACCGACATCCCAGCCGGTGCCCTCGGTTTGCAGCGCGACGGACATGCGGCGGCGTTCGCGCGCGTCCTCGCCGAGATGCGCGACCATTGGCGTCGCCACGGTGCCGACGATCAGGCAGTTCGCGCGAATGCCCTCCGCCGCGTAATCCGCCGCCAGCGACAGGGTCATGCCCTGCAAGCCCGCTTTGGTCGCGACATAGGCGATGGCGCCCGTGGAGCCCTGCAATCCGATCGCGCCGGCGGTGGAGGACACGTTGATAATGGACCCGCCGCCATGCGCTCGCATCCGCGGGATCGCGGCCCGGCAGCACAGCAGCGCCGACGTCAGATTGGTCTGAAACACCTTGTCCCAGTATCCGAGATCGACGGTTTCCGCGTTGCCGGTGCCGCCGATGCCCACGTTGTTGTGCAGAATATCCAGGCGGCCGTACCGTTCGACGGCGAACGCGGCCATCGCGTCCGCGTCGTCCGGCTTCACGACATTGGCGGCGAAGGCGGTGGCCTCGCCGCCTTCGGCGCGGATTTGTTCTTCCAAAATCTTCGCGCGTTCGATCTTGCGATTGACCAGCACGACTTTCGCACCCTCGCGCGCGAACAAGATGGCGGTGGCGGCGCCATTGCCGACGCCCTCCCCGCGCGAGGCGGCGCCGGTGACAACGGCGACTTTCCCACTTAAACGGCCCATGTTTTGCTTCCCTCGTTTACCCGCCGGGTCCCTTCGGCAACTGCTTTTCCACGATCGCCGCATATAGCGCGGCGCCGCGTGGAATGATGGCATCGTTAAAATCGTAGCGGTGATTATGCACCCCCGCCGAATCGCCGTTGCCAATGCCGATATGCGCGCCGGGCACCTGTTCCAGCATATACGCGAAGTCTTCCGAACCCATCACCGGCGCTGCATTCCGGTCCAGTTCGGCCTCGCCCCCGATGTCCGCCGCCGCGTCGCCAAAGGCGATGGTCTGTTCGCGATGGTTCACCACCGGCGAGGCGATTTCGCGAAACGACAATGTCGCGGTGGCGCCAAAACTTTGGGCGATGCTGGCCGTCAGGCGCCGCATGTTGGTTTCGATCAGCTTCATCACGTCCGCCCGCATCGTCCGCACGGTGCCGCCCATCGTCGCGGTCTCCGGCACGACATTATAGGCGTCGCCGGTATGCGCGCGTGTCACGCTGAGCACCGCCACGTCGCGCGCGGAGATGTTGCGCGAGACGATGGACTGGAGTGCCGCGCCCAAATGGAACATGACCATGACGGGGTCGATGCCCTCGTCGGGGCGGGCGCCATGCGCGCCTTTGCCGGCGATGTCGATGTCGAAAAACGCCGCGCCCGCGTATCGCGCGCCCTGTCCGATGATGAATTTGCCGGCGGGCACGCCGGGACGATTATGCATCCCGAAGACGGAGTCGCAGGGGAAACGTTCGAAAAGCCCATCTTGCAGCATGGCCAGCGCACCGCCCGCGCCTTCCTCGCCCGGCTGAAAGATAAAATTGACGGTGCCGTTGAACGCCCGTGTTTCCGCCAGCAGCTTCGCCGCGCCCAGAAGCATCGTTGTATGCCCGTCATGGCCGCAGGCGTGCATCAGGCCGGGGTTTTGGCTGGCGTAAGCCAGGCCGGTCGCCTCCAGGATCGGCAACGCGTCCATGTCGGCGCGCAGGCCGATGGAGGCCTGACCGTTGCCATTTCGCAGCACCCCGACCACACCGGTCTGGCCGACACCGCGATGCACCTCGATGCCCCATTCTTCCAGTTTGCGCGCCACCAGATCGGCGGTGCGGTGTTCGTTCATGCCGATTTCGGGATGGGCATGGATATCGCGCCGGATCTCCGTCAGTTCGCCCGCGTGCAATTGGGCCAGATCGAGCAAAGGATGGGTCATGGGGTTCGCGAGCCTTTCGGTGCGGCGGTTCACCATTTGACCAGCTTATCGGGCACTTGTTCAAGCGGTTCGCCGGGGGGAGGCGGCCTGAATGCCCGCGCCGCGCCCCTGCGGGACGATGGGGCGGTTTCCAAGGGTTTCACGGGAATATCGCTGGCGATGCGCCCGCGCGCGTGCGATGACCGCGCCATGCCTGTCCTCAGCGCCGAACGTGGGGCGGCCTCCGTGGCCGCCGAACTGATCGCGGTCATCGTCGCGGTGACCGATGGGGCGCCGCGCGTGCTGACCATCGACAAAGGCCGCGCGTTGCCCTCTGGCCCCTTCGAGTCGAACGAAAGTTCGCTCCAGGCCAGCCTTCGCACCTGGGTGGAGCGGCAGACGCACCACCCTCTCGGCTATATGGAGCAGCTTTATACCTTCGCCGATCCCGGCCGCACCGGCGGGTCGGATCGGCGGATCGTGTCTGTCAGTTACCTCGGCCTGACGCGGGAGGCGGCGGTCTCTGGCGATCCCGGCGCGGGGTGGCGCGAATGGTACCGGTTTTTCCCATGGGAGGATCGCCGCGCCGCCGCCAACCTGGTCGCGGATCATTTCACCCAGGGCCTGATCGACTGGACGGAAGCGGCGCCGGACACGCCCACGCGGCGGCAACGCTGGCGCCGGGTCGCGATCAATTTCGGTCTGGAAAACGAACGTTGGAACGAGGAACTCATTCTGCAACGGTATGAAACCCTGTGGGAAGCGCGCCTGGTGCCCGAAGCCGGCGCCAATTCCGCCGGCGCGGGCGAAGCGATGTCGCACGACCATCGCCGCATCCTCGCCACCGGCATCGCCCGCCTGCGCGCCAAGATCAAATACCGGCCCGTCGTGTTCGAACTGATGCCCGCGAGCTTCACCCTGTTGCAATTGCAGCGGGCGGTGGAGGCTTTGGCGGGCAGCCTGCTGCACAAACAAAACTTTCGGCGTTTGATCGACCAGCAGGACCTGGTCGAGGAAACCGGCGGCATGGCGACCGAAACCGGCGGCCGGCCAGCGAAACTGTTCCGTTTCCGGCGCGAGGTGCTGGCGGAACGATCGGTGGCCGGCAGCAAGCTGCCCCTGGTCCGGTCGGCCTGAGGCACGTCTTGGCCGGCCGGTGTTGGGCCGATGTCTCAGGCTGGCGTGCTTGCACCTTGTCCCTGGCGGGCGCACGATGAGGACAAATATATCTCCCTGAGGAGGGTTCGCATGGCCGACTACGATCTGGTTATCCGCGGTGGCACCGTCATCGACGGCACCGGGAG
>JAYWAX010000404.1:0-4513 GCA_043782125.1 Acetobacteraceae bacterium
GAGTCCGCCCCCGTCCGTATAAGCCGCCGCTCATGACGGGCGTTCCGAAAGGGCGCCCTGTCCCGCGTTGGCGCGGGATCAACAGGCCTGGAGAGTAGCTGTGAAACGCACCTATCAACCGTCGAATCTCGTTCGCAAGCGCCGCCATGGCTTCCGGTCGCGGATGGAAACCGTCGGCGGCCGCCGGGTGTTGGCGCATCGCCGCGCCAAGGGCCGCAAGCGCCTTTCGGCCTGAGGACGGACGGCCAGATTTTGGCCGCGCCCCCCGCGTGTCCGAACCCCTTCCGCCCCACGTGCTGGCGCCCGCCCGACTGAAACGGCGCGCGGAGTTTTTGCGAGTCGCGGCAAAAGGACGGAAAGCCGCGACCCACGGGCTGGTGTTACAAGCGCTGCCCCATGCGGACCCGGGACCGGCGCGGATCGGCTTCACGGTTACCAAAAAAATCGGCAATGCCGTGGTTCGCAACCGGACCCGGCGACGGTTGAAAGAGGCCGCGCGGCTGGAACTGGCCGAACACCCGATCGCCGGTGTCGATCTGGTGCTGATCGGGCGCGAGGGTACGCGCGGACGCGATTTTTCTCAACTGCGCGACGATTTGGTCCGCGCGCTGCGAAAAACGGCGATCCTGTGAACCCCGTCGCACACGTGGCAATTGGCGCAGTTCGCGCCTATCAGTGGACCCTGCGTCCGCTGATTGGGGCGCATTGCCGGTTCTGGCCAAGTTGTAGCGATTACGCGATTGACGCGCTGCGCCATCATGGGGCACTGCGCGGCGGCACACTCGCAGCGCGGCGTATTCTGCGCTGCAATCCTTGGCATGAAGGCGGATGGGACCCGGTACCGGAGCCCCCCCGCCCTATGGGGCATTGATGGATCAAAAACGGCTGGTCATGGCGATCGCGATATCTCTCGCGATCATGCTGGGCTTTCAATATTTCGTGTCGCCCTATCTGCCAAAACCGGTACCCGCACCGGTGACCGCGAGCGGCCCGGCGATTCCGGGAGCCACGGCCATACCGGGCATGCCGGCGGCCGAGCCATCCACCAATCAGGTCCCCAAAAACGTACCGCGCGTCGCCATCGCGGCGAAGAAACTCTCGGGCTCGATCAGCCTTCTGGGCGCGCGGCTGGACGATGTCGTGCTGACCGAATATCGCGACACCATCGAGTCCGGCTCCCCCCATGTCCGGCTGCTGGAGCCGCGCTCGGACGAGCATCCTTATTACGTGCAGTACGGGTGGACCGCCCCAATGGGCGAAACCGTCAAACTGCCGGCCGACGACACGGTCTGGACTGCGGCGGGCGGGCCTCTCGTGTCCGGCGGCAAAGTCGCGTTAACCTGGAACAATGGCGCCGGTCTGACCTTCCTGATCGAGTTCTCGGTCGATGAGGATTACCTCTTCACCGTACACCAGAGCGTCAGGAACGCCACCGGTGCGCCCGTAAAACTGCTGCCCTGGTCGCGCATCCGCCGCGATTACAAGCCGGAGACCTCTGGCTACTACGTTCTGCACGAGGGCATGCTGGGCGTTATCGACGGCAGCCTGAAAGAAACCACCTACGACAGCGCCAAATCCGACGGCGAAAAGAAGCGCGGCATTGCGCTGGAGTCCAACACGCCGAACGGTTGGGCGGGTATCACCGACAAATACTGGCTGACCGCGATGATCCCGGATCAGGCCGTACCGACACACGTCTATTTCCGCCACATCGAGGACAAGACCGCCGTCCACAAGGACCGGTATCAGGTCGATTACGTGACTCAGGAACCGGTGACTGCGGCACCCGGCGGCGAGGCGGTGTTCGACTCCAACCTGTTCGTCGGCGCGAAAGTCGTCCGCCTGCTGGATCGGTACGAGGCGCAGTTGAAGCTGCCGCACTTCGACAAAGCGGTTGATTTCGGCTATTTCTACTTCCTGACCAAGCCGATCTTTTTCGCCATCGACTTTTTCTACGGTCTTTTGGGCAATTTCGGCGTCGCGATCATGGTCTTCACCGTGATCGTGAAGGGCCTGTTCTTCCCGCTGGCGGACTACTCCTACCGCTCCATGAGCAAGATGAAGCTGCTGGCCCCGAAAATGGCGGAGCTGCGAGAGCGGTACAAGGACGATCCCGGCAAGCTACAGCCGGAAACGATGGCGCTGTACAAGGCGGAAAAGGTCAACCCGGCGTCGGGCTGCCTGCCGATTGTGATCCAGATCCCCGTGTTCTTCTCGCTGTATAAGGTGATCTTCGTCACCATAGAGATGCGCCAGGCGCCGTTCTTCGGCTGGATCAAGGATTTGTCGGTCGTCGATCCCACCAACATCTTCAATCTGTTCGGGCTGATCCCCTACGATCCCGCCGTGTTGACTCCTTATCTGCACATGGGCGCATGGCCGCTGGCCATGGGCGTCACCATGTTCCTGCAACAGAAACTGAACCCGCCGCCGCCCGACCCCATTCAGGCGAAGATGTTTCAGTACATGCCTATCCTGTTCACCTTCATGATGGCCGGCTTCCCCGCGGGGCTGATCATCTATTGGAGCTGGAACAACCTGCTGTCGATCGGACAACAATGGCTGATGATGCGCCGCACGCGGCTGGCGAAACCGAACCTGGCCCGGGTCTGATCCTTCCAGGGGAATCGCCCTTGGCCGGATCGGGCCTGGGGCCCCGTCCGCCGACCGCCGAGGAAATCGAGGCGGGCCGCAAATTGTTCGCCGCCGAATGCCGGTTCTTCTTCGGTGCGCAGAAACTTGAGCAGTTGCCACCGTTGGCCGACACCGAGATCGCCTTCGCCGGCCGGTCGAATGTCGGCAAATCCTCCCTGCTCAACGCCCTGACCGGCCGCAACTCCCTCGCCCGGACGTCGCGCGAGCCTGGGCGGACAAGGCAGTTGAACTTCTTCAATCTGGGAGAGCGCCTGACTCTGGTGGACATGCCGGGGTATGGCTACGCGCGGGCGTCGAAGGACATCAAGGCCGACTGGCAGGGGATGATGTTCGAATACCTGCGCGGGCGGCCGACGCTTGTCAGGGTCATGCTGCTGATGGACTCGCGGATCGAGCTGAAGGAGTCCGATCACCAGGTCATGAAGCTGCTGGACCACGCGGCGGTGACGTATCAAATCGTGCTGACCAAGGTGGACGGGCTAAAACCCCCGGGCCTCGCGAAGAAGCAGGCGGAGATGCTGGCGGTAATCGCGAAACACCCGGCCGCGTTTCCAGAGATCGCGACGACGAGTTCGGAAACCGGGCAGGGGATACCGGAGTTGCGGGCGGTGCTGACGGCGCTGGTGGGGTAAAACGCCCACCCGATTGACCGCCAGCCCGTGCGGATCAACACTTCTCCGAACGCCCACGGAGCCTCCCGAATGCCAGCCCGCACCGGAAACCAATATCTGACCGGCCTTCGCGAACAATCGCGCGAAATCTGGTTCCGTGGCGAACGCGTCAAAGACGTCACCACCCATCCCGGCCTGGCGCGGGGTGCCCAGGCGATCGCGTCGCTGTATGACCAGCAGAGCGAGGCGAAGATGCGGGCGGAGATGACCTATACCTCGCCCAAAAGCGGCGACGCTCTGGGCTTGTCGTTCATCATCCCGCGGACCCAGGACGATCTGGTGCGCCGGCGCGTACAAATGTTGAACTGGGCTCGTACCACCTGCGGTATGATGGGCCGTTCGCCGGACTTCATGAACGTCCATTTCGCGGCATGGGCTGGCGCGGCCGATTATTTCGGCGCGGGCAAGAAAGAATACGGCGAGAACATGCGCCGATATTACGAATACATTTCCGAAAACGATCTGGTTCTGACACATTCCCTGATCAATTTGCAACGCAGCCGCACCGTCTCCGGCATGTTCAACCTGGAAGAAGGCACGGCGTTGCAGGCGGTCAGGGAAACCTCGGCCGGTATTATCGTCAAAGGCGCGCGCGTGCTGGCGACATTGGGGCCTTTCGCCGACGAAATCGCGGTTTATTCGCCGCGTCTGGGACGGCACACCGAAACCCACAGCCCCTTCGCGCTGAATTTTTCCATCCCTTGCGGCACGCCGGGCCTGAAATTCCTCTGCCGCGATAGTTTCGATTACGGACAGTCGCATTTCGACCATCCGCTGGGATCGCGGTTCGAGGAAATGGATTGCGTTGTCTTCTTCGACGACGTGCTGGTGCCCTGGGATCGCGTTTTTATCTATGGCGATGTCGATCGGCTGAACGAATCTCCGAATATCACCAATTCCTCCGCGCATACCGCACATCAGGGTGCCGCGAAAAATCTCGCGAAATGCGAACTCGTTCTGGGTGTCGCATTTCTGATGTCCGACACTCTGGGCACCGCCCATCTGCCGCACACGCAGGAACGCATTGGCGAGTTGATCATGTACACCGAACTCATGCGCGCCTGCATCCGCGCGGGCGAGGCGGATGCGAAACTCAATGAATTTGGCGTTATGACCCCGGCGTCGCTGCCAGTGGAGACCACGCGGAATTTGTTCATGACGGCGTATCCGAAAATGGCGGAAATCCT
>JAYWAX010000405.1:0-4512 GCA_043782125.1 Acetobacteraceae bacterium
AGGGGTAACAGCCTTCCCTACCCCTATCGCCATGTAACGGCCGGTGTCAGTTCATGGGCCACCTGGTGTCGTTCCCCACACCCTTGAATCGCACCCCCACCCCGGCGCCGATTTGACGTTATGTGCGGATTTATGCAATGTCGTTCTGAGCCTGCCGCGTGCGCGGCGGACAAGGGGACACGCCATGCCAAATCCACCGCCACTGTCGTCGCAAGAAATCCAAGACCTGTTCGCGCAGGCCGCGCCCGCGATCGCCAATACATTCCAGTTCGCGCTGGTATTGGGCGGCACCGTCTCCGCCGGGTCCTATACTGCGGGGGTGCTGGATTTCCTGATCGAGGCGTTGGATTGCTGGACCGATACCCAGAAGAAGGAAAACGGCGCCGCCGATCCGTCGGCACCCAGGCATACGACGTTGCTGAAACTGATCGCGGGCACGTCTGGTGGCGGGGTCAATGCGGCGATCGCGGCGCGCGCTTTGGCATACGATTTCCCGCATATTTCTCGCGGCACGCCGAATACGGGTCTGGGCGTGGCCAATCCGTTTTACGACGTCTGGATCAACCGGCTGACATTGACGGGGATGCTGGATAACGGAGACATCGACGGCGGCAGCTTTGTCTCGCTTTTGAACGGAAAGCCGATCGACGACGCGGCAGGTCTGGTCGCGGACTTCACGCGTCCGGCGACGAAAAAGCGCAGTTGGGTCAGCGGTCCGTTGCGGATTATTCTGACTTTGTCCAATCTGCGCGGTGTTCCGTATCGAACGGACATGGGCAACGGCAGTCAGACGTTCGTCGATCACGCCGATTTCGCGCGCTTCGCCGTGGTTTATCCTGGCGGTTCGATCGCCGGTCCGCGTCCCGACGAGTTCGTTCTTGGGTATGATTCCGCGCGCCTGCCACAGGCGATCCAATGGAGTCAGTTCAGCGAATTCGCCCGCGCGACCGGCGCCTTTCCCATCGGCTTTCCCCCGCGCGCGCTGGTGCGGCCGGTCGCGCATTACCGTTACCGCGCGATCGCGGTGCCATCCGGCCAGGCCAATGGGCCGGCGCAAATCGTTGGCCGTGTGCCGGACTGGGAGATGCTGAAAACCAACGGCGTCTTGCCGGACGACTATCATTTCCTGACGGTGGACGGTGGCGCGACGGATAACGAGCCGATCGGGCTCGCCCGCGTTGCCTTGTCGGGACTTTTGGGCCGCAACCCGCGCCAATCGATCGCGGCCGACCGCGCCGTCGTGCTCATCGATCCGTTCGCGGGTCAGGCTGGGCTTGGGCCGGAAACGATGACCGGGTTCCCTTCCCTGTTCGGATCGCTGTTGTCCATGTTCACACAGCAAACGCGATACAATTCGCAGGACATGATGCTCGCCGCGGACGATAACGTGTTCAGCCGGTTCATGATCGTTCCCAGGCGCGGCTTGCTGACGGGCGGCGACGCCATCGCGTCCAATGGGTTGGGCGCGTTTATCGGCTTCGCCAGCGCGGACTTCATGCGTCACGACTATTTGCTGGGGCGCCGGAATTGTCAGCAATTCCTGAAAACCGAGTTCATTCTCGACGCCGCGAACCCGGTCTTCGCGGGCGCTTGGACACCGGCCCAGATCGCCAAATTCGGTGTGATGTTCAACAATCGCATGCATCTGCCGCTGGTGCCGCTGATGGGCGACGCGGCGGTGGAAGAAGCGGCCGATCCCTGGCCGCGCCACAAACTCGATCCGAACATTTATCACGACGCGATCGAGGAACGTTTCAAGGCCGTGGTGGAATTCGAGGGCAAGGGCGGCGTGATTTCCAGCTCGTTTGCGTGGCTGCTGGCCCATGCGCTGGAGGATACCGTGGCGAAAATGGCTGTTGGCGCGATGCAAAAGGCGTTGGACGCGGCGGGCCTCGCCTGACCGGAGCGAAAAACGCCCCGCCGGTTTCCTGGCGGGGCGCTTTTTTCGTCGTGTCGTAACGGATTACATCTGGTTGTAGTTGCCTTTGGCATCCCAGATATACATCACATAGGCGCCGGAGGTGACGTCGCCCTTCTTATCGAACGAGATCGGGCCGACGACGCTGGCCCAGGGTCCGCCGGACTTCAGCATCGCGGCGACCTTTTTCGGATCGGTGGAGTTGGCTTTCTTCGCGGCCGCAGCCCAGATCTGGACGGTGGCGTAGGTGTAGAGGACGTAGCCTTCCGGATCGACCTTCGCGTCGGTGAATGCCTTGACCACTTTCGCGGCGGCGGCGTTCTTGCGGGGATCGGGGGAGAAGGTCATCAGCGTACCCTCGCCCGCCGCGCCCGCGATCTGAAAGAATTCTTTGGTCACCAGCGCGTCGCCGCCGACCAGGGTCGCCTTCATCCCCTGTTCCTTGGCCTGCTTGACGATCAGCGCGGCTTCGGTGTGGTAGCCACCGAGGTAAATCACGGTGACGCCCGCCTGTTTCAGACGGCTGACCACGGCGCTGTAGTCTTTCTCGCCGGGCGTATAGGCGTCGAAGGAGGTTTCCTTCACGCCCGCGGCATTCATTGCCTTCTTTGTTTCGTCGGCCAGGCCTTTGCCGTAGGCGGAGTTGTCGTGCAGGATCGCGATCTTCTGGCCTTTATAGTGTTTCGCCAGATACTGACCGGCGATCAGGCCCTGCTGGTCGTCGCGGCCGCAGACGCGGAACGTGCCCCAGCCGCCCTTGTCGGTATAAGCGGGGTTGGTGGACGCGGGCGATATCTGGAGAATCCCTTCCTCCAGGTACACTTTACTGGCGGGGATGGAACTGCCCGAGCAGTAGTGTCCGGCGACCAGCGCGACTTTTTTGGTGGCCATCTGGTTGGCGACGGAAACGGCCTGTTTCGGGTCGCAGGCATCGTCGCCGATGTTCAGCACCAGCGGCTTGCCGAGTACGCCGCCGGCCTTGTTGATGTCGGCGACCGCCATCTGCGCGCCGGCCTTCATCTGTTCTCCATACGCCGCATTGGACCCGGTCAGCGGCCCCACGACGGCGATCTGGGTCTGAGCCCAGGCCGGCAAGGCCAGTAGACTGGCGAGCGCGGCGCCCAGAATGGTTTTTTTCAGCATGTTGCATCCCCATTGCGATTCCGACCGGGGAAGTCTACCCCCCGCCCGCGATAAGCGCCAGAATTCCCATCCCAGACATTACGGAGCATCACGGTGAAGGCATCATTGTTTTATCTGCCCAGTATCGGCAGCCGCGCGGAGATCGAACAGGGCATGGCGGGCATGCGGCCCGAACTGTATCAGCGCATGCTGAAGGAGTTGTCCGAGCAGATCATTCTGGCGGATGGGCTTGGGTATGACTCGGTCAGCTTCACCGAGCATCATTTCCACATCGAGGGGTTCGAGATGTCGCAGAACCCGGTGCTGCTCGATCTGTATTTCGCGATGCAGACGAAGCGCATCCGGGTCGGGCAACTGGGGATCGTGCTGCCCGCCGCCAACCCGATCCGGGTGGCCGAGGATATCGCGATGCTGGATCACATGACCGGCGGCCGCGCGGTGGCGGGCTTCGCGCGCGGGTATCAGCGGCGCTGGGTCGATATCATGGCGCAGCAGACTCACGGGGTCAGCGGCGCGCTGCCGCACCAGCACGACGCGATCGACGCCACCAACCGCGCGGCGTTCGAGGAAAACTGGCAAATCATCAAGAAAGCCTGGACGGAGGAGATGCTGACCTTCGACGGGAAGTTCTGGAAGATTCCGGCGGGCGAAACGCCGTGGGTTCTCGATACGACGGAGAAATGGGGCAAGGGCGTCGAAAACGGCATTCTGAAGTCGGTGGGCGTGGTGCCGAAGCCGTTGCAGAAGCCGTATCCCGATGTGTTCCTGCCCTTCGCGTCGTCGGAGAACTCCATCCGATGGGCGGCGAAGGAGGGCGTGACCGCGATCCTGCCGGCGATGCTGCCGGTGTACGAAGAGCAGTTGTACGATGTCTACGCCGAGGTCTCCGGCAAGCCGCGCACGCACGGCACCGGGTTGCTGCGCGACGTCATCATCGCCGACACGGACGAGGAGGCGATGGCGCTGTGGCGCGATTCCGGCCAGTTTTCGGGCCGCGCGTGGTTCGAGCCGTTTGGGTTCCGGCGCGGCATGCAGGACCCGAAGACGGGCGCTTATTTATCGCCGGAGGAAATCGTCGCCCGCGGGTACGCGCTGGTCGGGACGGTGGATACGGTGATCCGGGGCATCGAGGCGAACATGAAGCGCCAGGATGTGCAGTGGATTTTCAGCTACACGTATAATGGTCTGGTGCCGCACCCGCTTTTGATGAAGTCGATTGAAAAATTCTGGACGAAGGTGATGACGCGGTTCAACTGAGGGCAGGTGGTGCGGGAGGTTCGGCCGCGGCCGAACCTCTGGGCTGCGGTTTGTTTCGTACCAACCGGCGGAACGAGTGACTCCCGGCCCGGGCTTTCCCCCACGTCATGGCACGACTCGATCGGGCCATCGGATGCGGCACGGCGATTGAACAAGAGGCGGTTTCCGCGGCCGATCGTGCCCATTCCCGCGAT
>JAYWAX010000406.1:0-4509 GCA_043782125.1 Acetobacteraceae bacterium
ACCCGGCGATCCGGCGATGGCCGCGCCCCTGGCGCCCGCCCCTGGCGTCGCGTCAGCTCAGGTGGTTACACCGGCCCCGGCTCCCGCCCCCGTCACACCCGCTGCCTCCCCTCGGGCCGCTCCCCCAGCCCCCTCCCCCGCGGCGGCGGCGTTGGACCAAGGCAGCGCCCTGGCCGCGTTTTTCGAAGGTGCGCAATTGACCGGCGCCGCCCCGGCCGACCCGCTGGCCATGATGAAAGGCCTCGGCGCCGCCTTCCGCGCGGTCGTATCCGGCGTTCGGTCGGTGCTGATCGCGCGCGCCGAAATCAAGAGCGAGTTCCGGATCGAGCAGACCATGATCCGCGCACACGGCAACAATCCGCTGAAATTTTCCGCCAACGACGACGACGCGCTGACCGCGCTTCTGGGCGTGGGCCGGCGCACCGACATGACGCCCGCCGCCGCAGTGGACGACGCGCTGCGCGACATCCGCACGCACGAACTCGCGACGATGGTGGCGATGCAGACGGCGGTACGCGCAATGCTGGACGAAATCAGCCCCGACAAGGTCCGGGCTGGCACGGAACAAGGCGGGCTCGCCGTTCTGCCCTCGCAACGCAAAGCCCGCGCCTGGGATGCGTTCGAGGCACGGCATACCGCGACGGTGCAGGCTCTGGCCGACGATTTCGACAGCGTATTCGGTAAATCCTTCGCCCGCGCCTACGAACGCGCGTTGAGCGAAATATCCTCGAGGGAACAACGATGAATCGCCGCACGATCTTCGGACTTCTGCCCGCCCTGCTCGCGTTGGCGCAGTGCGCACCCGCGCCGAAACCGCCGCCCGTCCTGTTTCTGACGATCGTGGGCAGCGCGGACCAGAACCCCGACTCCTCGGGCAAGGCCGCCCCGGTCGCGGTGCGCGTCTATCAACTGGGCGGCACCGCGAAGTTCGAACAGACGGATGTTTTCGCGCTGATCGACAACGCCACGAAAATCCTTGGCCCCGACCTGGTCGGAAGCCAGGAGTTCCTGATCGCGCCCAATGAAACGAAAAAAGTGACGATCGACCTGAAGCCGATGGTGTCCGCGATCGGCATCGCCGTTATGTATCGCGATATCGACAACGCCAAATGGCGCCTGACGGCGAAGGCCGCCGACAGCGGGCCGACAAGGCTGAACGCGGCAATCGGCAAGGCCGCTTTGACACTCAAAACCGAAAACTGACGATCGCGCGCCGCCCGGAACGATAGGGTACTGGTCTTTGCGGCGCGGGTGAGCGATCATGCGTGCGGGCGGCGTTTTCCGGCCAGGAGGCAGAACGATCCATGAGTTGGTCCAACCGCGTCGTCTGGCGGGAAGGCATGTTCCTCCGGACCCAGCATTTCCAGCAGCAGGATCGCTGGACCGAATCGCTTGTCCGCGGCGTAACCCGCGCGCTGCGTCCGCACCCCTGGGGGTTGATCGAGTACGCATTGGACCGCGACCTTCTGGGCACCGGCCGCTTCGCCTTGGCCTCGGCGTCCGGCGTGTTCGAAGACGGCACCCCCTTCAGCCTGCCAGGCGAGGCCGACCATCCGCCGCCGCTGGATGTGCCGGACAATGCCCGTAACGCGCTGGTTTATTTGGCGCTGCCGATCCGGCAGGCGGGCGGCGTCGAAGTGTCCGACGACGGCAGCGAAGGCCGCTACGGTCCGCATCCGTTCGAGGCTTACGATACGCAATCCGCCTCCTCGATCCCGGCGGAATTGCAGGTCGCGCGACCCCGCATGCGCTACATGCTGGAAACCGAGGAACGCACGGGGTACCAGTGCATCGGGCTCGCCCGCATCACCGAGATCACCGCCGACCGGCGGATCGTGCTGGACGACCGCTGGATTCCGCCGTCTTTGGTCTGCGCCGCCGCCACGCCGCTGTCGGGCCTGATCTCGGAACTCGCCGGGATGCTCAATCAGCGCGGCGAAGCCTTGGCCGCCCGCATGACCGCCCCCGGCCAGGCCGGGGTCGCACAGGTCGCCGATTTTCTGCTGTTGCAGTCCATCAACGGCTGGCAAACCGTCGTTTCGCACTGGGCCGACGCGGCCGCGATCCATCCGGAGGCGTTCTATACAGCGCTGGTGCAGATGGCCGGCGAATTCGCGACGTTTCTGGAATCGCGCCGCCCAGGATCGTATCCGGCTTATCGTCACGACGATTTGCAACGGAGTTATGCACCCGTGGTCGCAGACCTGCGGCGCGCGCTGTCGGCGGTGCTGGAGCAAACCGCGATCCCCATCCCGTTGCGCGAGGCGCGCCATGGCGTGCGGGTGGGTCCAATCACCGATCGTTCCGTGCTGCGTGCGTCGAACTTCGTGATGACCGTGCAATGCGACATGCCGGCCGAAATGTTGCGGCGCCTGTTCCCAACCCAGGTAAAAATCGGCGCGGTCGAACAAATCCGCGAGCTGGTCAATGCCGCGCTGCCGGGCATCGCGGTCAGGCCGCTTCCCGTCGCGCCCCGACAATTGCCGTTCTATGCGGGCGCGACCTATTTCGAACTCGACCGAGGCAGCCCGCACTGGGCGCAAATGCAGAACTCGGGTGGCTTCGCCATTCACCTCGCTGGTGAATTTCCCAATCTCCGAATAGAACTATGGGCGATACGCGGATGAGCGACGATCCTTTCGCCGAACCAGACGATTCCGACCGCACGGTCATCCGGCCGGCGCCGGGGGGGCGGCGCGCGACGCCCGCCGCCGCGCCGCAACCGGCGGCCCCGCCGATGGGCGCGCGAACCTCGCCCTTCGACGGCGCGCCGCAGCCCGCTGCCTCCGCCGCGGGCGGTGCGGAAACGATCCAGTTCGGGCTTAATCCGCTGATCATGGCCGCAGCGCCGCTGCTGCAACTTCTGGGCCGGCTGCGCATGACGGTCTCCGCACCAAACGTGGAAGATCTGCGCGAACGCACGGTGCGCCAGGTGCGCCAGTTCGAAACCGCGGCGCGCGACAGCGGCGTGCCCCAGGATCAGTTGCGCAACGCCCATTATGCGCTGTGCGCCAGCATCGACGACGTCGCCCTCAACACGCCCTGGGGCAGCAGCGGCGGTTGGGCCGCGCGGTCCCTGGTTTCCACCTTCCACCAGGAAGTCCAGGCGGGTGCGCGTTTCTTCCGGATTCTGGATGAAATGAAGCAATCGCCCGCGACCAATTTGCCGGTCCTGGAACTGATGTACTACTGCCTCAGTCTGGGGTTTTTGGGCCAGTACCGCCTGCCGCCGCACCGTCCCGGCGAAATCGATCGGGTCCGCGAAGACGTTTACACGATGATCGCCCGCCAGCGTCAGGTCACCGACCCCGCGCTGTCCCCGCACTGGCAGGGCGTGAACCTACCGTACAAACCCGCCCGCGCCATCGTGCCCACCTGGGTCATGGCCGCCGCCGCTTTGGGGATCGTTGGCGGCATCTTCGTCTGGTTCTCCGCCAGCCTCAACGCAGCGTCCGACGACAGCTTCGCCGCCATGCTGGAGGCGCCACAGTCGAAAATGCCGGCCATCGTCCGCGTTGCGCCCGTGCGCCCGCCCGAGCTGCTGCCGCCGCCGCCCGAGCCGCTTTACACCTTCTTGAAGCCCGAAATCGATCAAGGCCTGGTCACAGTACTGGGCGACCACGCAATGCCGATCGTGCGCATTCGCAACAAAGGCATGTTCCCCTCGGGCAGCGCCACCGTGGATCAAGGCTATTATCGCCTGCTGGAACGTATCGGCGAGGCGTTGAAAGCCGAAAAAGGTCCGGTGCAGGTGATCGGTTATACCGACAACCAACCGATCCGAACCGTCCGCTTCCCGTCCAACTACCAGCTTTCGGCGGCCCGCGCCGACGCCGCGCGAGAGCTGATCGACCGTTCGCTGGGACAGACCGGCCGGGTGACCGCGGTGGGCAAAGCGGACGCCGATCCGATCGGGCCCAACGCCACGCCGGAGGGCCGCGACGCGAACCGGCGAATTGAAGTGGTACTGCGGAGGCAAGGCTAAGACCATGGGTGCTCTCCTCGGTTTCTTTGGCTCTCGCTGGTTCCTGACCTTCGTCGGCGTCGCGTTCGTCGCGCTGCTGGTTTGGTTCTTTGGCCCCTTCCTGGCCTTCCTCGAATCCTGGATCCCGCGCGCCGCGATTATTGGCGTCATGGTCCTGGTCTGGGCCATCGTGAATTTCCTGCTCGACCGTGGCCGGAAAAAGAACGAAGACGCGCTGGTCGCGGGCGTCACCGCCACGGCGGCGGACCCGGGCCTTGCCGCGTCCGCCGAGGAAGTCGCGGCGATCCGCGACAAGCTGACGACGGCGCTGACATTGCTGAAGAAAGCGTCGAAGTCGCGCGGTTACCTGTACGAACAGCCCTGGTTCGCGATCATCGGCCCGCCAGGCGCGGGTAAGACGACGGCGCTGCTAAACGCGGGCCTGACCTTTCCGCTGGCCGCCGAAATGGGCCAGGGTCCGATCGCCGGTGTCGGCGGCACGCGCATGTGCGAGTGGATGTTCACCGACGACGCCGTGCTGATCG
>JAYWAX010000407.1:0-4508 GCA_043782125.1 Acetobacteraceae bacterium
GCCCGAGCAAAAAGCGATGGCGCAGGACGCGCTGAACCGCTGGTGGTGGCCCTGCCTGATGATGTTCGGCCCGCCCGATACCGCGTCCACGCATTCCGACACCTCGATACGATGGAAGATCAAACGGTTTTCCAATGACTCGCTGCGGCAAAAATTCGTCGATGCCACCGTGCCGCAAGGGCATTTTCTGGACCTGACTTTCCCGGACCCCGATCTGCGCTTCGACGAGGCCTCTGGGCATTGGAATTTCGGCGATATCGACTGGTCCGAATTCCGCCGGGTTCTCGCCGGCGACGGGCCCTGCAACCGGGAACGCCTTACCGCCCGGCGGCAAGCCCATGACGACGGCGCCTGGGTGCGCGAGGCCGCGCTGGCATGGGCCGCGAAAGAAAAAACCCGGAAGGCGGCGGCGTGATGGGTGCCGGGGATTCCATGCTGTGGGAGGTTTTTATCCGCGCCCGTAACGGCCTGTCGCACCGCCACGCGGGCTCGGTCCACGCCGCCGATCCGGAAATGGCGCTACAGGCGGCGCGCGATGTTTACACCCGCCGCGGCGAGGGTTTGTCGATTTGGGTCGTTCCCTCCGCCGCCATTGTCGCGTCCGATCCGTCCGACAAAGACTCGTTGTTCGAACCCGCCGCGTCGAAAATTTACCGGCACCCGACATTTTACGACGTCCCGGACGAAGTTGGGAACATGTGAGCCATGGCCACGACCTCCATCCGCGTCGCCGAAACGCCGCATATTTCGAAACTCCTGGAATACGCCGACGATGTTCTGATTTTGGGCCACCGCACCAGCGAATGGACCGGACACGCGCCGCTGCTGGAGGAAGAACTCGCGCTGGCCAATATCGCGCTCGATATGATCGGTCAGGCCCGCGCGCTGTATCAGGCGGCGGGCGAGCTGACCGGCCATTCCGAGGACGAACTGGCCTATTTGCGCGATCCGCCGTCGTTTCGCAACGCGCTGATCGCCGAACTGCCGAATGGCGACTTCGCCTTCACCATCGCACGGCTGTTTTTCGTTTCGGTGGCATACGACCAGACATGGCGCGGGCGCCACGCCGATCCCGCTTTGGCGGCCATCGCCGCAAAGGCGGCGAAAGAATCCGCTTATCATATCCGTCACACCGCGGAATGGTTAATTCGTCTTGGCGACGGAACGGATGAATCGCACCGCCGCGCTCGGAACGCCGTCGAATCCCTGTGGCCTTATACCGGTGAAATCGCCGCCGATCGCGCGGCCTGGCTGCGCGCTGTGACTCCGGTGCTGACCCGCGCCACGCTGCCGCTGCCGCCCGATGCCTGGATGCAGTCGGGCGGACGCACCGGCCGCCACACCGAACATTTGGGACACCTGCTGGCCGAAATGCAGAGTTTGCCCCGCAGCTTCCCGGGCGCGGTCTGGTGACGGACGCAGAACAACTTCAACGCGCCCGCGCCGCTGCGGCCGGTGTGGAGGACCCCGAACTCCCGCCGTTGACGATCGAAGATCTCGGCATTCTCAGATCGGTTCGAATGGATAACGGGATCGTGGAAGTCGCGATTTCGCCAACCTATTCCGGCTGCCCGGCGATGACGGAGATTGGCGTGGCCATCCGCGCGGCGGTGCTGGCCGCGGGCATCGCGCATGTTCGCATCAAGCACGTTCTGGCTCCCGCCTGGACCACGGATTGGCTGACGCAGGCCGCCCGCCAGAAACTTTTGGACATCGGCATCGCGCCGCCCGAGCCTGGCGCCGGACCGGAAACATTTTTTGGCCACACCGATCCCGCCTGTCCGCGCTGCCAATCCGCCGACACCGAACGGCTTGGCGCGTTCGGATCGACCGCGTGCAAATCTCTGCACCGGTGCCGGCGCTGCGCGGAGCCGTTCGAGGCGTTCAAGTGCCATTGACGGCATCCCGGCGGTTTCTCGAACCGCGCCGGGTTGGCCGCGCCCAGACTGTTTAGCCGAAGGCCGCGCTGAGGGCGCCCAGGGCGTTGAGGGCGGGGGGGAAGCCGGTGTAGGGGGCGGTTTGGATGATGGCCTCGATCACCTGTTCTTTCGTCAGGCCGGCGTTCAGGGCAGATTGGCCGAATTTGCCAACCTGTTCGGGCAGGCGCAGCGCGGTGAAGCCCGCGACGGCGACCAGAGCGCGTTGGCGGCGTTCCAGGCCGGGCCGGAACCAGATTTCGCCGTAGCCGTACTGGATGGCCGTCGGATACAGCGCGCCGGTGACTTTGTTGTCCGGGGCGGCATAGCCTTGGGTGGCACGGGCGCCGTGCAATGAGGCCATCAGCGCCGCGCCGCGTTTTGTCAGCTCTTCCAGCGACGCGTCCTCGGGCGGGTCGGCAGGGAACGGAATGGCGCGTTCCGTCAGAATTTCGGTGAGCAGAGCAAGGGTTTCCTCGGCGGCGGAGAAGCCCGCGTAAAGGGAGGCCTGCACCAGGATTTCGCGCAACGCGGCGGCGTCGAGGCCGTGATTGAGGCTGGCGCCAAGATAGCGGCGCAGGGCGCGCAAGCGCGGGCCGGTGGCCAGCGCGGCGACGGTACACAGCAGGCGGTCGGGGCGGGACAGGCCGGGCCGGTTCCAGACGCCGCCGAACGCGGGCTCGGTCAAAAGATTCGCGAGGCCCGGCGGTTGGGCGGCGGTGCCGAACAGGTCGTTCAGGGTGGCCTCGCCGGCCTGGCGTAGGGATTGGCGGGTCATTTCGGGGGGCTCCTTGGGTCCGGTTGAGGGGGAGGCGGCGGAGTTTGTCTTCCCTTTCGGCGCGCGCCGCCGGGGAGACTGGCAACGCGGCGAAGGAGTCTTATGTCTCGAACCCGCCACGCCGGGCCAGCGCCGCCGCATCGCGGGCGCCGGGTAGAACGCGGACGATGACGATCGCATCGTCGAGGGGCCGATATTAAATGGCATACCGGCCGTGAAATGTAACTCTCAACCCAAGGCCAAAGGCTTCGCGAGCCGACGCGGCGAAGGGGAAAAGCCGGACTGGTTCGAACGCCGATTCGATGGCTGCGACAAAACGGGTCGCGATGTCCTCGGACGCTTCTTTCGCGAGGTAGGCCCAGATGTCCGCGAGGTCCGCCTCGGCGGTTTCGGTGAGGCGAAGCGTTAACGGGCGGCTAATAGCTTCCTCCCGCGTTCGACGATTCGGGCGGCGTCGAAGTCCTGGACGCGGCCTGCGGCCAGGTCGGCCAGACCTTTGTCGATATCGGATCGGAGGGCTTCCAGTTCGTGCAGTTGTAGCGTGCGTTTCAACTTCCAGTCGCGGATCGCTTCGCGCACGACCTCGCTTGCGGATGCATAGTCGCCACCTTCAACGGCGCCCTTTACGAGGGCGGCCATGTCGGAAGGGAGGGTAATGGTCAGACGTTGGATGGCGGGCATGGGGCGGCCTCGTGCTTTGGATCGTACATTATCATACTTATTCATACGATCAAAGCGGTTGCCCGGCGCGGTTCGACGAGAATACGGGGCCGTGAGGGATGGGACGCACGCCAGAGGGGGAAAGATCGGGATCGCGTCCTTCGAGGACGTCAAGGCGCGGACGCTGGCGATCGCGCGAGGCGAAGTGATGCCGTCGCCGGACGACCCCAAAGTGTAGTTCTAATTAGCGAAAAGCTTCGCCAAGGTTTGGTCGAGCGAGAATCGGGCGTTGCGGGCGACGATCGCGGCGACTCATCCGGCGTCGCTTCAGGACCTCACGGATCGGACGGGGCTGACACCGTCGAACCTGTTGCGGACATTGAAGGCGATGGCGTGGCGTTGGTTTGCCGAATTGCACCAGGGGTAACGGGGGCGGGTTCGGCCGGAGGTAGCGTATCGGGCGTTTTCGCATCTGTCGCCGCGACCACGAAGGCTCGCGCCGCCGTATGCTCGTCGCCGGTGCCATACATAAACTCGGCTCGCGCCTGGATAAACGCAAAGGTGTTATCGACCTTCGAAAAATGCCTGATGTTTTGCGTTACACCTGGTTCGACGAAAATGTAACCGAAGCTTTCGGAAATAAGGTTGGGTACCGCCTCGATCTCGCACGGAAAACTGAGTTCGTGGCATTTTCCATTACGATATACCAATTAAGACGATTTTTTAATGCCACGGACGCCAAATCTCAGACATCGAATCTTATGCCGCACAAGGCCCTTGGCGATAAGACACAAGGTGTATTCGGCGACGTAACTGCCATCTTGCGGGCCGAGAAACCGGCATGACAGGTCGAATTCGATATGTGGCGCATACTTACGCTGGTAAATGAACGCCCAATAAGCTCAACCTCCAGCGACAAGCGTGGCGACGAACTCTGCCACCTCTATAACGACTCTTCCATGATCGATCGCGTCGCTCGACATACCAGCCTTCTCCTGACCCGCGCATTAACCAGAGATTGTTATTGTGCGACAAATATCGTAAGTCCTGCAGGAGTATATCGACCGGATATTTTTGATCGTTGCACCGAAAATGCTCTCTCCGTGCGACCGCAGCGCAATGAGGGCGCCGACAGAGGCTGTATGGCCCCCCAA
>JAYWAX010000408.1:0-12381 GCA_043782125.1 Acetobacteraceae bacterium
AGGGATCGAACCGATGGACTTCCCGCCGCTCGACCTCGCCCTTCAAACCCGGACAGCCCAGGTGCTGGAACGCTGCGTGGCGTGCGGGGCCTGTGCGGAGGTGTGCCCGATGCCCGCGCCCGCCGGGATCGATGCCTCCAACCCCGCGAAGCTGACCGAGGGAATTCTGACACTGCTGCGCGGCGGCGAGCATAAGGACGCGGCGCGGTGGGCGGAGGTGTGTTCGGGTAGCGGGCATTGCATCCCGAAATGCCAGCACGGCGTCGATCCGCGGTTCATGCTGACCATGGCGCGGCTGGAAATGGCGTCGCGCAATCCGGACAATGCGCGGCGGAAGACCGGTTTCGCGGCATTCGGCAACATGACGACGGGGGTGCGCGTGTTGTCGCGGTTGCAACTGCCGCCCGATCTGCTGGCGCGATTCCGGCCGGAGAACGAACCGGACCAGCCACCGCAGATCGTGTTCTACACCGGCTGCAACCTGATGAAGACGCCGCATATCGCGCTGCTGTGCCTGGATATGCTCGATGCGCTGAAAGTGCCGTATCGCGTCATGGGCGGGCCGTCGTCCTGCTGCGGGGTCCTACAATTCCGGGCGGGCGATCTCGCGACATCCGGCCGCATCGCCTATCGCACCATCGACCGGCTGCAACAGGCCGCGCCGCGCGCCTTATCCTGGTGCCCAACCTGCCAAATTCAACTGAGCGAGGTCGTCGCGCCCGCGCGCCAGGAAAGCCCCTTCGACATGGCGCCGATCGTGACGTTCCTGGCCGAACGCCTGGACGATCTGCGCCCGTTGATGATCCACCCCGTCAACAAACGCGTCGGCCTGCACGAACATCCGGGCGTGGCGGGCGTGACTGAGTCCGCGCAAGCGATCCTGAAAGCCATCCCCGGCCTGGATTTCGTCGATCTGGAACAATCCCGCCTCGGATACGCCTGCAACACCCTGGCGCCGTTGCCCGCCTTCAAGCGCGAGGCCCATCGCCAGCAACTCGAAGCAGCGGAGGCCGCGGGCGTCACCACATTGGCTGGCATCTATCACGCGTGCCATCGCGAATTCTGCTCGCACGAACGCGATTGGCCGTTCGAGGTCGTCAATTTCCTGGAATTGCTGGGCGAAAGCATGGGCCTCACCCGGCCCGATTTGTTCAAGCGCTTGAAGCTGATGCAGGATGTCGATGCCATTCTGGCGGCGGCCGCGCCGATGATCGAAACGAACCATCTGGACCTCGACGAGGCCCGCGCGGTCGTCGTCAAAGATATATTGGGCGAGCAGCCGCTGCCTTTGGGACGCGTGGCCATCTTGTAACACCAACTGGCCAAACGTTTGAGTCTTGCCGAGGCATCTCCCCCACGTCATGGCCCGACTCGATCGGGCCACCGGTTGCGGCACGGCGATTGGACATAGGGTGCCTGCCGCAGACGATCGTGGCCGCTCTCGCAGTGGTGTACCGCCCCCGATGGCCCGCTCGGGGGCGTGCCATGACGGGGGGAGGACATAGCGAACGGTCAAACGCGCCATAGGCCGGTATAAAAACGCAACCGTCTTGTAATGACATAGCGCGCATCAAGCCGCGTTCGTGGCGGAGCGCGCGCGGTGTCCTCAACGCAATCGGTTGTCTTTGTTACGATGCCGTGGCCCAAGGTCGCGGCGGGGGCGGCGGCGCTGCCCGGCATCCTGGCCATCGGCTTCGCCCTGCGCGTCTGGGCTTGCTGGTCGCAAACCCATGTCCTGTTTTTCGACGAGACGCTGCAATATTTCGAACAAGGTCATCGGCTCGCCTTCGGATCGGGGATCGTGCCCTGGGAATTTGCCGATGGCATCCGATCCTGGCTGCTGCCCGGACTGATCGCGCTGGCGATGACCGTAACGGCCAAAGCGAGCGACGATCCGATGCTGTATATCGGCCTGGTGCGCGGCCTGTGTATCTGCTTGTCTCTGCTGGTCGTGCTGGTGGGATTCCGCGCCGGCGAACGCCAGGCAGGCCGCATGGGCGGGATCGTGGCGGGCGGGTTCTGCGCCATCTGGTTCGACCTGATCTATTTCGCCCCGGCCGCGATGACCGAGGTCCTGGCCGCGCATCTGGCCATCGCCGCGTTATTCCTTGGCGAGACCCAGAGGACAAAGCGCGCCGCGTTCTGGATCGGGGCATTGTTCGGGGCGGCGGTGTGCCTGCGTTACCAATACGCGCCGGTGCTGCTGCCCGCGATCGCCTGGCAATACCGCGCCGCGCGAGACCTCTGGCCCTGGCTGATTCTGGGCGGCGGCGCGATGCTGCTGCCGTTCGCCGGTGTGCTGGACGCGATCACCTGGGGCGCGGCGTTCCAGTCGATCTGGCTGAACTTCGCGCGCAACTCGCTGCAAGGGATCGCGGCGGCGATGGGGACGGAGGGGCCGGGATATTTTCTGGACTATCTGAACATCGCCTTGGCGCCGCTGCCAGTGTTCCTGGCCCTGGCGGCAATCGGCGCGATCCGCTTTCCGGCGCTGGCGATCGCCGCCGTTGGCACCGTCGCGATGCACAGCCTGCTGCCGCATAAAGAAGTCCGGTTCATCTATCTGGCCATCGCCGCCGCGCCGATCCTGATCGGTCTGGGCTGCGCCGAATTGCTGCGGGTGCTGTCCGTCCGCCATGGACCGCGTGCCGCAGCAATCGGCGCACCGGGCTTCCTCGCGATCGGGGCGTTGCTGTCCTGGTTCATCGCCACCGGACCGTTGGAGGCGCGGTGGTCGTTTCAACGCGGCACCGTACACGCGTTTTTGGCGGCGCACGACGCGCCCGATCTGTGCGGGTTGCAGGTGCGCGACATCCCCGCGTGGAAAAGCGGCGGCTACACCTATTTGCACCGCGACGTCCCCCTGATGTTCGCGCCGCATGTATCCGAGGTGCGGTTGCCAGGTGTGGCGGTGCCCCTGCGTTTCGCGGTGGAGCGCAACGGTGGGCCGGTGCCACAACTACGCGGTCCTTATTCTCATGTCATCGCCGAGGCTGCGCGTCATCCCGAGGGGTTCGATACCGTCGCCTGCTTCCCAGGCGACGCACGGCCCGACGAGCCGGAATTGTGCTTGTTCCGGCGTCCGCAGGGGTGTTCGTGACAATGCAACCCTGACGTGCGCCGATCTTTCTTGCGGACATGCTGATATCTTTATATGACGTCGCCGACAGAACAGGAGCGACACATGGCTGACGATTTCAAGGTTAAGGATTTCTCGCTGGCGGCATGGGGCCGCAAGGAAATCAGCATGGCCGAGGACGAAATGCCCGGCCTGATGGCGATCCGGGCGGAATTTGGCAACAGCCAGCCGCTTAAGGGCGCCCGCATCGCCGGCTGCCTGCACATGACCATCCAAACCGCCGTGCTGATCGAGACTCTGACAGCTCTCGGCGCCACCGTGCGCTGGTCTTCGTGCAACATCTTCTCGACCCAGGACCACGCCGCCGCCGGTGTCGCGGCCGCGGGCACCCCCGTCTTCGCCTGGAAAGGCATGGACGAGGAAGAGTTCAACTGGTGCATCGAGCAGACCGTGCGCGGCCCCGATGGCTGGACGCCGAACATGATCCTGGACGATGGCGGCGATCTGACCGTGCTGATGCACGAAAAATATCCCGAAATGCTGAAGGACGTGCGCGGCATTTCCGAGGAAACCACGACCGGCGTGCATCGCCTGTGGGACATGGTGAAGGCCGGCAAACTGCTGTCGCCCGCCATCAATGTGAACGACAGCGTCACCAAGTCGAAGTTCGACAATCTATATGGTTGCCGCGAGTCTCTGGTGGACGGCATCCGCCGCGGCACCGACGTCATGATGGCCGGCAAGATCGCGGTCGTGAATGGCTTCGGCGATGTCGGCAAGGGCTCGGCCGCGTCGCTGCGCAATGCCGGTTGCCGCGTAATGGTGACGGAAATCGATCCGATCTGCGCGTTGCAGGCGGCGATGGAAGGCTACCAGGTCGTGACCATGGACGACGCCGCCCCGGTGGGCGACATTTTCGTCACCGCCACCGGCAACGTCGATGTCATCACCATCGACCACATGCGCGCCATGAAGCATCGGGCGATCGTCTGCAATATCGGCCACTTCGACTCGGAAATTCAGATCGACTCGCTGCGCAATTACACGTGGGAAAACGTGAAGCCGCAGGTCGATGAGGTCGTGTTCCCCGGCGGCAAGCGGCTGATTGTTCTGTCCGAGGGCCGTCTGGTCAATCTCGGCAACGCCACCGGCCACCCCAGCTTCGTCATGAGCGCGAGCTTCAGCAATCAGGTGCTGGCGCAGATCGAACTCTACACCGCCGCGCCGGGCACCTACGACACCAAACAGGTGTACACGCTGCCGAAGCGCCTGGATGAAAAAGTCGCCGCACTTCACCTCGCCAAAGTCGGCGCGAAGCTGACGGTCCTGTCCGGCAAGCAGGCGGAATATCTTGGCATAGAGAGCCAGGGGCCGTTCAAGCACGACCTTTACCGCTACTGATGCCAGGCCCAGACTCGCGCGTGGCGACGCGCGAGTCTGGGATCGTCCCTTCCCCCGGTTTCGGCGGCCATGTTACACGGCGGCGATGAAGCCGCTTTTGCGCTCCCCGCTGGTTCGACGCGCTCTGGCGTTGCTGATCTCTGGCTATCTCCGGCTGGTCTTGCGCACCAATCGCTGGACATTCGATGGTGCCGCGCATTTCGCGCCGCATGGCGCCGGAAAACCCGCTGTCTTCGCCTTTTGGCATGAATTCCTGCCGCTGATGCCCGCATTGCGGATGCTGGCCCGCCGCGCCCCCGATTACGCCGCCGCGCCGATCCATACCTTGGTCAGCCAGCATCGCGATGGCCGTTTGATCGGCGAGATCGTCCGCTCCTTCGGGATCGTGCCCGTGTATGGTTCCACCAGCCGCGGCGGCGCCGCCGGACTCCGTCGCTTGCTGGCTTTGCTGCGTGACGGCGGCATGATCGGCATCACGCCCGACGGCCCGCGCGGGCCGCGCCGCACGGCAGCGCCGGGCACGGCGCAATTGGCGGCGCTGGCCGGGGTTCCGATTCTGCCCTGCGCGGTCCGGACAACGCGCCGGGTCCAACTGAAATCCTGGGATCGCATGGCCATTCCGCTGCCATTTGGGCGAGGCGTATTTGTTTGCGGCCCAGAAATCGCGGTGCCGCGCGACAAATGGCGCGACGCCCTGCCCGCGATCGCCACCGCCCTGAACCGCGCCGCCGATCGCGCGGACCAGCTTTGCACCGGACTTACGCCGTGACCTCCATCGCCGGACCGATCTGGTGGAGCGCCATGACCTTGGCCGCGCCCCTGCTGCGCCTGGCTTTGCGCCTGCGCGCGGGACGAGGCCGCGAAATCGCCGCGCGGCTTGGCGAACGCCGCGGCATCGACCCGGCCCGGCGCCCGCCTGGCAAGCTGATCTGGCTGCACGCCGCCAGCGTGGGCGAGGTCGTGTCGCTGCTGCCCGTCCTGTCTGCCATCGCGGCGCGGTCGCCGGACACGACGACGCTGCTCACGTCGGGCACCGTGACCTCGGCCCGGTTGCTGGAACAGCGGCTGCCTCAGTTGGGCCTGACCGGGCGCGTTCGGCACCGCTTCGTCCCGCTGGATGTGCCCGCCTGGGTTGCCCGCTTCCTCGACCATTGGCGGCCTGACGCCGTGGGGTTCGTGGAAAGCGAGTTGTGGCCGAATATTCTCACCGCCTGTCACGACCGCGCCATTCCGGTCATGTTGATCAATGCCCGCATGTCCCGCCGCTCATTCAACTCCTGGTCGCGCGTCCCCTGGGCCGCCCGTTTCGTACTGGGCCGGTTCGCCCGCGTCTTCGCCCGTGGCGAAGAAGATGCCACGCGGCTCCGCGCTTTGGGTGCGCCCCATGTCGAGGTCAGGGGCGACCTAAAACTCGCCGGCCCCATTCTGCCGGCCGATCCGGGTGTCCTGCGGGAGCTGGCGGATCGTTTCGGCGATCGCCCAGTGTTTCTTGCAGCCAGTACTCATCCGGGCGAGGAGGTTCTGATGCGCGAGGTCCATGACGCTTTGGCCGCGCGTCACCCGGGTCTGCTGACCATCGTCGCACCGCGCCACCCGAATCGGGGGCCGGATATCGCCAAAACAATCCAGGCGCCAAGCCGCCAATTGGGCGAGGGGCCGCCGGACGGGGGGATCTGGATCGCGGACACGATGGGAGAACTCGGCCTGTGGTACCGGTTGTGCCATGTCGCCTTCGTTGGCCGCAGCCTGATCGCGCCGGGCGGCGGGCAGAATCCGCTGGAGCCTGCGCGCCTGGGCTGTGTCGTCGCGACCGGGCCGCACACCGGCAATTTTACCGAACACGTCGCCCTACTACGTGGCGCGGGCGCGTTGGAGGTCGTGGCAGATGTTCCCGCGCTGATCGCGTTCGCGGACCAGATGCTGTCCGACCCGGAGCGGCGGACCCGCACCGGCGAACGGGCGGCGGAGGCGGTCAAAGCCTCCGGCAACGTGGCGGACGAAACCGCGCGGGCACTGCTGGCGCTGGCGGAAATCGATTATTCCGCCGCGGAACACGCCGCCACGCCATAAGCCTTTTCCGCCTCCTCCTGGCTGACATAGCCGAGACGGATATCGCGCGCGATCGCCGCCGGATCGCGTTCCTCGGGCCGCCCCATCCCACCGCCGCCCGGCATCGAAACGACAATCCGATCCCCGGCAGGAACGACCTGCAAACCCTTCGGCCCCATCTCCTTGCCGGAAGCGAGGCGCACAGAGCCGGTCGCGCCCGGACCGCCGCCGCTGCGCCCGCGCGCGGGAAATTTCACCCGCTCGAACGAGGCGAACAGGCCAAACGCGGCGTCTTCGCGCGATCCCACTTCCATGATCTGACCGAGCCCGCCGCGTTGACGGCCCGCGCCGCCGGAATCCGGCCGCAATTCCTTGCGCCAGATGACCAGGGGGGTGATCGCTTCGGTTGCCTCGACCGGCACATTGCGGACACCCGAGGGGAACGGGGTCGCCGACAACCCGTCCTGGCTCGGACGCGCGCCCGCGCCGCCGGAATGGAAACTCATCGTCATGAACGGCGTGCCGCTTTTGCCGCCGATGCCCGTAAGACCGTGGCCCGCGATCAGTTTCAAACTCCAGAGATTCGACGTGCCCTCGGCGGGCACCCGTCCGGGAATCGCTTGATCCAGGCACCCGTAAACCACGTCGGGCAATAAATGGCCCATGGTGGAGCGGGCGTAGACGGCGGCCGGATATTCTGCGCTGAGAACGGTGCCGGAGGGCGCGGTGACCTCCACGGCGGCCAGGCTGCCCGCGTTGTTCGGCACATGCGGTGCGACGACGCAGTTCACGCCGAACGCTGTGTAGGCCTCGGTGTAACAAATCGGGCAATTGATCGCATAGGACGACATCCCGGACGTGCCGGTGAAATCGACATGGATCGTGTCCTCGCCGATCGTCACGCGCCCCACGATGTCGATCGGCGATTCATACCCATCGACCCGCATTTCAGAGGTCCAGGAGCCTTTGGGCAGTTTCTGAATCGCCTCCGTCATCGCGCGGCGGCTGCGGTCGATGATTTCGCCGCCAAGCTGGTCAAGTTGAAAAAGGCCGAACTCCCGCATCATCGCCAGCAGGCGCCGGGCGCCGATGTCGTTGCAGGCGATCAGGGCGTAAACATCGCCGATGACCTGCACCGGTTCGCGCACATTGGCGCGCATGATCGTCAAGAGATCCTCGTTCATTTCGCCCGCGCGTGCGAGCCGCATCAGCGGAATGAACAACCCCTCGTGCCAGATTTGCCGCCCTTCCGGCGTCTGGCCGATCCCGCCCATGTCCACGAGATGCGACGTGCAGGCGAACAACGCCACGATCCGCCCATCCATGAACGCGGGCGAAACGACCACCAGGTCGTACAAATGCCCGGTCCCCTTCCAGGGATCGTTGGTCACGTAAATATCGCCCTCTTGCATTTGCGCGACTGGAAACACCTCCAGAAAATGCCCGACCGAGCGCGCCATCGTGTTGATATGACCGGGCGTTCCCGTCACCGCCTGCGCCAGCATCCGCCCTTCCAGATCGAACACACCGGCGGAAATATCGCCCGCCTCGCGCGCCGAGGTGCTGAAAGCGGTCCGCACCAGCGTTTGCGCCTGCTCCTCCACCACCGACAGCAGACGATTCCACATGATTTGCAATTCGATTTCGGAAATGTTCCGCCCGCTCATGACGCGTTTCCTTCGATGACGATTTCACGGTCGGCGCCGATCCGCGCCGTCAGGCCGGTGGGCACGATGGTGGTCGTGCCTTCTTCGACAATCGCTGCGGGACCCGCGATCGTGACGCCGGGAGTCAGCGTCGCGCGCGTATAAACCAGAGCGGTGACGCGTACGCCGGTGGCGGCTTCGACCATCGACCGTTCGCCGCTGGGGTGGGCGGGTCCGGCCGGGGGCGGGCGAACCGATTGCCGTGGCAGCGGGATTGGCAACGACAACGCCAGAGTCCAGGTCACGGCTTCGATTTCCAGCCGCGGAATGACCCGTCCGAACAACGCCGCATACGCCGTATCGAAGGCGGCGCGCAATGTCGCGGGATCGGCCTCGCCCATCGGAAAATTCACGGCGATTTCGTGGCCCTGGCCGCGGTACCGCATGTAAGCGAGGCGGGTTTCCAACAAATCTCCGACCGGCGCGCCCAGCCGCACGACGGCCTCGGCTTCCGCGCGCATGTCAGCGAAGATCGTATCGATCAAGCCTCGATCCAGCGCCGTCAGCCGCACCAGCAACGTCCGCACCACCTCATACGCGATCGGCGCGTCGAGAAACCCGTGCGCCGAACCCACGCCCGCGTCCGGCGGAATGACCACGCGAGCAATGCCGAGTTTCCCCGCGAGGCGCGCTGCATGTAACGGCGCCGCACCGCCAAACGCGATCAACGTGCGCCCCGAGGTATCCTTGCCATTCTCCACCGCATGCACCCGCGCTGCGCTGGCCATGGTTTCGTCCACGATTTCGGCGATCCCGCGCGCCGCATCCAGCGCGTTCAGACCCAGATCGATGGCGTTCGCGATCGCCGCCGCGGCCTTCGCGGGGTCGAGCACGATCGATCCGCCCGCGAACCCAACCGGATCGATCCGGCCAAGCGCGACATCGGCATCCGTAACTGTCGCGTTTTCGCCGCCCAGGCCATAGCACGCCGGGCCTGGCTCGGAGCCCGCGGAATCCGGGCCGACGACAATGCGCCGCAGCGAATCGACGCGCGCGATCGAGCCGCCGCCCGCGCCGATCTCCACCATGTCGATCACCGGAATCCGCACGGGAATGCCGCTGCCCTTGGCGAAGCGGTAAGCGCGGGCAACCTCGAAATGGCGAGAGTGTTGTGGGGTGTAATCGTCTATTATGGTGATTTTCGCGGTGGTTCCGCCCATATCGAACGACATTGCTTTGTCGTATCCACCCTGCGCCGCCACCCGCCGCGCCAAAATAACCCCACCCGCCGGTCCGCTTTCCACCAGCCGCACGGGAAAGCGCCGTGCCGTTTCGATGGTGCAAATACCGCCGGACGACATCATCAACAGCAGCGGACAGGTCGCGCCCAAGGCAGCCAGACCTTGGCGCATATCTTCCAGATATTGCGCCATCAGCGGCAGGACATAGGCGTTGGCGACCGTGGTGGAGGTCCGTTCGTATTCGCGGATCTCCCGGCAAACCTCGTGCGACAACGTAATCGCCAGATCGGGCAGCGCGGCGGCGAGCAGAGCGCGCGCCCGTTCCTCATGCGCGGGATTGACATAGCTGTGGAGGAAACTGATTGCCAATGCCTCGATCTTCGCCGCGCGCAAAATTTCGATGACGGGTTGAAATCCGGCTTCGTCCAGGGCCAGCAGGACCGACCCGTCGGCGGCCATGCGTTCCGCCACCTCTAATCGTAAATCGCGCGATACGAGCGGCGCAGGCCGTTCCATGTACAAATCGTACTGCTCGAAACGATGCTCGTACGCCATTTCCAGCGAGTCGCGGAAGCCGCGCGTGGTCAGCAGCGCGGTGCGCGCGCCTTTCCGTTCGATCAGCGCATTGGTCGCCAGCGTGGTGCCGTGAATCGCCAGATCGAGCCGGGAGGCCGGAATGCCCGCCTCCGCCAGGATCGCCCGCGTGCCCGCGATCACCGCCGCGTCCGGGTGATCGTGCGTCGTGAGCAGCTTCTTCGACAACGTGCGATCCGGCAGCGACAGCACGAGATCGGTGAATGTGCCGCCAATATCGACGGCCAGGCGCGTGGGTTTGATCATGCGGAAACCTCTCACAGGGGCAAGGCCGCGTGCAAGGCCGGCGGCGTAACCGAACCGGCCTGACGACGTGGCGGTTCCGTGATATATCCGCCCCCCGAACCGGTGCGCTCCCTCTGGCGACCCCTCTGGCGACCCCTTTGCGACAAGGCTTCACGTGACCGATCTTCAACCCGCCCGCGGCACTCACGACCTGATTGGCGAAGACCAGCGCCGCCATCGCCACGTCGCCGAGACCGCCCGCCGTATTGCCGCCTCTTATGGCTTCGACGAATGGTCCACGCCGATCTTCGAGGACACGCGCGTTTTCTCCCGCACGCTTGGCGAGACCTCCGACGTCGTCACCAAAGAGATGTATACGTTCGAGGATCGCGGCGGCGAGTCCGTCACCCTGCGCCCCGAGGGCACCGCGGGCGTTTGTCGCGCGCTGGTCACCAACGGTCTGACTCAGTCGTTGCCGCAAAAAGTTTTCTACGCCGGCCCGATGTTTCGCTACGAACGCCCGCAGAAAGGCCGCTACCGGCAGTTCCACCAGATCGGTATCGAACTGATCGGCCCGGCGGAACCGTTGGCGGACGCGGAGGTCATCGCCTGCGGCTGGGATATTCTGAAAGCGCTGAACGTCGACGCCGGCACGATCCTGGAGCTGAACACGCTTGGCGACGCCGACAGCCGCGCCGCGTATCGCGAGGCTCTGATCGCCTGGTTCACGGCGCATAAAGACAGCTTGTCGCAAGACAGTCTGGTGCGGCTGGAACGCAACCCGCTGCGAATTCTGGACAGCAAGAACGAACGCGACCGCGAGATCGTCGCGGGCGCGCCCACGATCGAACCCTATCTCACGGCAACCGCTGCCGGCTTCCACGCCAAGGTCAAGTATCTTTTGTCGCGCTTTGGGGTGCCGTTTCGCGAAAACCCCAGGATTGTGCGGGGTCTGGATTATTATGGCCACACGGCGTTCGAATTCGTCACAACGAAACTTGGCGCCCAGGGCACTGTGATGGCGGGCGGGCGGTACGATGGGCTGGTAGCGGAAATGGGTGGACCGCCGACCCCCGCCGTGGGTTGGGCGGCCGGCATCGAACGCCTTGGCATGTTGCTCGACGCCGCCCCCGCCGCGCCCGCTCCGGTCGCCGTCATTCCGATCGGGGACGAGGCCGAGCTGGCCGCCATCGGCATCCTGCAAGCGCTGCGCGCCGCCGGGATTCGCGCCGAAATGTCTTACCGCGGCAATTTTCGACGCCGCATGGAACGCGCCAGCCAAACCAACGCGCCGGTCGTGGTCATTCTGGGTCAGGATGAACTGGCCCAAAACAAAGCCGCCGTCCGGGATTTACGAACCCGCGACCAGGAGACTTACGAAATCCCCCACGGCGTTGTCGCCCGCGTGAAAGAAATATTGGGTCGCGACACTTGAACCTGGCCCTGAAACTCGACCGGATCGCGGCCCGCGCCGACGAACTGCGCGCGCTGCTGTCCGACGGCGTGTCTGGCGAGGTTTATGTCAAAGCGTCGAAGGAACTATCCGAAATCGAACCGGTTGTCGCCCGCATCGGCCATTTGCGCGACGCCGAACGTGCCCGCATCGATGCCAGCGCGCTGCTGGACGACCCCGAAATGAAGGAACTGGCCGAGGCGGAATTGTTCGAGCTGAAGGATAAAATTCCGGCGCTGGAGCACGAAATCCAACTCGCGCTGCTGCCGAAGGACGAGGCTGACGCGCGGTCCGCCATTTTGGAAGTGCGGCCCGCGGCGGGCGGCGACGAGGCCGGTCTGTTCGCCGCCGAATTGTTCGCGATGTATCAAAAATACGCCGAGGGCCGCGGTTGGAAATTCGAAATTCTCGAATATGGCGACACCGGTCTCGGCGGCCTGAAGGAAGCCTCGGCGGAGGTCAACGGCCGCAACGTTTTCGCCCGCCTGAAATATGAATCCGGTGTCCATCGCGTGCAACGCGTGCCGGCGACGGAGAGCCAGGGGCGCATCCACACCTCCACCGTCACCGTTGCGGTGCTGCCGGAGGCCGAGGAAGTCGATGTCCAGATCGACGAGGGCGATTTGCGGATCGATGTCTACCGCGCGTCCGGGGCCGGTGGGCAGCACGTGAACAAGACCGAAAGCGCTGTGC
>JAYWAX010000409.1:0-4475 GCA_043782125.1 Acetobacteraceae bacterium
CAGCATCAGCGCCGCGGGCACGTCGTCGACATGGCCGATCATGCGGACCCGGCCGGCGATACCCAGGGACGCGGCGAGCGTTTCAAGTTCCCTCGAATATCTGTGGCGCCCCTGATCGGAGCCGACGAAGACGCAGCACACATCCTGGCGCTGCAAACGGGCAATGGCCTGAAGCACGACCGCCTGGCCTTTCCACGCGGTGAGCCGGCCCAGCATGACGACCGTGTGCATGCCGTCGGGGACTCGCATGGTCTGGGCCATGCGGACGATGCGGTCGGCGGGGACGGCATCGGGATCGTAAATGACGGGGTCGATGCCGCGCGGGATAACCCGGATGCGGTTCGGCGGGACCTTGTGCTGGCGCTGGATGACATCGGACACATAATGGCTGGCGGCGATGACGATCTCGCCCTTGGCCATGACGGCGTTGTAACGGCGCTTGAACGGCAGGTTCTCGTTATAAACGCCGTGGTAAGTGGTGACAAAATGCGCGCCCGTGCGCCGGCATGCGAGCCACGCCGACCAGGCCGGCGCGCGGGAGCGGGCGTGAACGATGGACACTTTCTCGGCGCGAATAATGGCTTCGAGTTTGGCGGCGTTGCGCCAGATGCCGATGGGATCTTTCGACAGCAGCGGAAGCTGGAAGTGGCGGCCGCCCACTTTCTGAATGGCGGGGACCAGGGGGCCACCCGCGCTGGCCACCAGCGACACGGCCTCCGCCTCGGCGATCGCCTGGGCGATTTCGATTGCGCCGCGCTCCACCCCGCCCGTGACGAGGGAGGGAAGGACCTGGAGGACGACGGGGGGGGCCTGGGGCCGGGGGGCGGGCGATTCGGGGCGCGGCATGGCGGCGTTGTAGCATGGGTTGGGGGCGAGTGCCGATCCAGCCCGGCAGAGCGCGCGGCGCCAACCCGGCGTGTCGCCGATGCGGTGGACCGCGCGGCTGGTTTCATCGCGATGCCGCCAAAAATCCGGCGCTGTCAGTGGCCCGCGTCTTCAATGCGCGGCGCTGACGGCGAGCGGCACCCTTTCTGCCTCCGCGATCGCCCGGGGGAACTGCATGGCGCCGGTCTCATGGTTTCGAACTTTCGATTGCGCGACCGTCTGGATCGATCCTGGACGCCGGAGTCCGGTCAGCGGCGAGTGGAAAAATCAACCCTATGAAATCAACGGCAATCGGAAGACCAGGCTTGTCGTAAGACAGTTGAAACCATAAGGTTGAATCAGATTGCCATGACAGAGTGTTGTCGCTACCCGGCAAATCTCCCGCCGACGGAACAGCCAGGACCCACCCATGTCAATCCTCCGTCGCAACAATGTGAACGTCTCCGGCAGCGGCGTCAGGCCGATGATCTTCCTGCACGGCTATGGCTGCGACCAGAACATGTGGCGTTTCGTGACACCCGCGTTCGCCGCGGATTACAAGATCGTGGTGTACGACCTCACGGGGTCCGGCCAGTCCGACCTGTCGGCCTACGATCTTGCCAAGTACGCCACCCTCCAGGGTCACGCGACGGATTTGCTGGAGATTTGCGACGCCCTCGCGCTGCCGGATGCCATCGTCGCCGGCCACTCGGTCGGCGCGACGATTGCGATGCTCGCCGCCAACCGCGCGCCCGGGCGCTTCTCGTCGCTCGCGATGGTTGCGCCGTCTCCCTGCTATATCGACGATGCCGGGTACACCGGCGGGTTCAGCCGGGAGGATATCGACGGGCTGCTCGACTTCCTCGATACCAACTTCCTCGGATGGTCGGCCAGGATGGCGCCGGCGATCATGGGAATCCCCGATCGGCCAGAGCTCGCGGAGGAGCTGACCGCCAGCTTCTGCCGCACCGATCCGGCCATCGCCAGACATTTCGCGAAGGTCACGTTTCTGTCGGACCACCGGACCGACGCCCGCCACCTGGCCCTTAAGACCCTGATTTTGCAGTGCGGAGACGATATCGTCGCGCCCGTCGCGGTCGGGGAATGGCTGCATCGCGCGATCGCGGGCAGCAAGATGGCGGTCATGCGGGCCACGGGGCATTGCCCGCATTTAAGCGCGCCGGCGGAGACCATCGCCGAACTGCGGACATTCCTGGCATGACCGATACGAGCGGCCAACACAAGGTTTCGACGCCGGACGCCAGTCCGCAGCACGCCGCACCGTTCGCGGAGTCGGCGGAGGACATCCTGGACAGCGCGCCTTGCGGCTTCATATCGACCCTGCCCGATGGAACCATCGTCCAGGTCAACGCGACGTTCCTGTCCTGGACCGGTCATTCCCGCGCGACACTGTTGGCAGGCAAGCGCTTCCAGGACCTGCTGACGGGTCCCGGCCGCGTCTTTTACGAAACCCACTTCGCGCCGCTGTTACGGATGCAGGGCTTCGTCAAAGAGATCGCCTGCCAGATCGCACGCGCGGGCCGCGAACCGATGCAGGTTCTCGTCAACTCCAGCCTGAAACTGGACGCCAAGGGCCAGCCGCTGGTCGTCCGCACAATCGTCTTCGACGCCACGGAACGCGCGATGTACGAGCAGGAACTGCGCCGCGCGCGCGACGAAGCGCAGCAGCTCGCGGCGATCGTCACGTCGTCGGGCGACGCCATATTCAGCGTCGGCCTGGATCGGATCGTGCGCACCTGGAATCCGGGCGCCACGCGGCTGTTCGGTTACGCAGAAGCCGAGGCGGTCGGGCGCGCCATCGACGAATCGATCGTTCCGGACGACCGGCAGGCCGAGCAGGCGGCGATTTACGAGACCGTGCGCTCCGGCCAGCAACTGGCCGTCGCGGAGACACTTCGCCGCCGGAAGGACGGCAGCATGGTCCCGGTCGAGATCCATGCCGCGCCGATACGCGACAGCAACGGACGGGTTACGGCCATCTCGTTCATCCAGCGCGATATCGGTCAACGCAAAGCCGCCGACGCAGCCCAGAGCCACAGCGAACAATTGCACCGGATCGCATTCGACCTGGCGCCGACCGGAATGGTCTACTTTGGGCTGGACGGGCGTTTCACCCGGGTGAACGCGCGGATGGGCGAGATCTCTGGATACGCAGCGGACGAACTGCTGGGGATGAAGACCTCGGACCTGACCCATCCGGACGATCGCACGCGCGACGGTGCGTTGCTGGACTCGTTCCTGAGCGGCGCCACGCCGTTGTACGAAAACGAAATGCGTTATGTGCGCAAGGATGCTGGCATTCTCTGGGTGGCGATGACGGCGCGCATGGTGACCGGCGACGCGGGCCGGCCGCTGCACGGCATCGGCGTGGTCCGCGACATCTCCGGCCGGAAGCTGGCGGAGGAGGCGCGGCAGCGGTCCGACGAGCAGCTTCGCCGCGGCATCGCCTGGTCACCCATCCCGATCGTCATCCATGGCGAGGACGATACCATCCTCGCGGTGAGCGAGGGGTGGACGCGTTATTCCGGGTATACCATTCAGGACATTCCCAGCATTTCCGACTGGACGCGCCTGGCGTATGGCGAACAGCAAGGCATGGTCAAAGACCTGATCGACGACCTCTTCCGTCTCAACCAAACGGACCACACCGGCGAGTTTCAGATCCGCGCCAAAGACGGTTCGCTCCGGATTTGGGATTTCTATACGACTCCCCTGGGTTTCGTGGGGACCGGCGGGCAGCGGCTGCTCCTCAGCACCGCGATCGACATCACCGAACGCAAGTTGGCCCAGTTGCAACTGATTGAGAGCGAATCGTTGTTTCGGGCGACGTTCGAAAATGCCGCTATCGGTATCGCTCAGCGTGGGCCGGATGGGATCTGGATGCGCGTCAACCTCCGGCTGTGCGCAATCCTTGGCTACCGGGCCGAAGAATTGGTGGGGAAGAATTTCCGGAACCTGACGCACGCTGACGACCTCGATGCCGAGCTGGAGAATATGCGGGGCATGCTTGACGGGCGGATCGATTCGTACCAGATGGAAAAGCGAGTTCTGCACAAGGACGGTTCGACCGTCTGGGTCAATGTTTCGGTCGGCGCTGTGCGCGACGCCGGCGGCGCGGTCGCTTATTTCATAGCCGCGGTCGAGGACATCGGCGCGCGCAAGGCCGCCGAGGCACATGCCCTCCTGCTGATGGGCGAGGTCAATCATCGCGCCAAGAACCTGCTCGGGGTGGTGCAGGCCGTAGCCCGGCAAACCGCGCGGTCCGGCGATCCCGCGACGTTCGTGACACGGCTGTCCGACCGCATCGCCGGTCTTACCGAAAGTCATGACCTGCTGGTGAAAAACCAATGGCGAGGCGTCGATATGTCGGACCTCGCGCGAGGTCAACTGGCGCATTTCGAAGGTCTGTCCGGCACGCGCGTGCTGCTCGCGGGACCGCCGGCAAGGTTGAACCCGGTTGCCGCGCAGGGCATTGGCATGGCCTTGCACGAACTGGCCACCAACGCCGGAAAATACGGCGCGCTTTCCAACGGCGACGGCCGCGTGCGGATCGGCTGGGACATCGTGGACGCGCCCGAGCCCGCGTTCAC
>JAYWAX010000410.1:0-4454 GCA_043782125.1 Acetobacteraceae bacterium
TGCGACAGCCGCGACGCCCGCTCCGCCTGCCGCCGTCGCAACGCCCGCCCCGGGAGCAGCCCCACCCGCGGCCGCCGCGACGCCCGCGCCGGCCGGGAAGGTGACCGGACTGGCGGCCTGGACACTGCTTGTCGGCAATTCCGTCAGCGGCAAGGTCGATGGCGAGGAGTACACCGATTTTTATATGGAAAACGGCACCGTCAAGACGTTGCACGGCTCGACGCTGTCGTCGGGCAAGTGGACGTTCGAGGACGGACGGGCCTGCTTTATGTACCCGAAAGAGGATCCGGATTGTTACCGGGTCGAGGTCGATGGCGACGTCGTGAACTTCACGGACAAGTCCGGCAGCGGCACCCGGCTGATGCTGGAAAAGGGCAACCCCAAGAAGCTCTGATCGCCGCACGCACCCGCCTCGTCATGGTCCGGCTCGATCGGACCATGGCCGGCCCACAACGGCCCTCCGGCAACCGAGACATTTTTGGAGACGCGGGTCTTGGGCCCGCCAGGGAAAACATCTTCAAGACAAAACGGGTTGGGCTGGCGCTCCAATCTATCAAATGATATAAATTCTCGGCACCCTGGCCGGGTAGGCGCTTTAAAATCACTTAACTCCCCCCGCGCGTCCGGCCCGTGGCGGCGGCGAAGGAGAATGGCCGATGTTTGAAACGACTCGCTGGATGGCCCCGGTGACTGCTGGCGTCTTGGCGTTTGGATTAACCGCCGCGCTGGCCCAGGGCACCGCGCCCTTACCCACTGCGCCACCCGCGACCACGGCGGCGCCAGTTCCGGCGGCCCCGCCCGCGGTCGCCGCGACGCCCGCTCCGGCAGCTTCCGCCATCGCGACGACGCCGGCACCCGCCGGCAAAGTGGCCGGACTCGCCGCCTGGATGCTGGTCGTCGGCAATTCCATCAGCATCAAGTTCGAGGGCGAAGATCGCACCGAATTTTATATGGAAAACGGCACCGTCAAGGGGCTGCAAGGCGCGACGTTGTTTTCAGGCAAGTGGACGTTCGAGGACGGGCGGGCCTGCGTCGTCTTCCCGGAATACGATCCCGATTGTTACCGGGTCGAGGTCGATGGCGATGTCGTGAACTTTAAGGACAAGTCCGGCAATGGCATGCGGTGGACCATGGCAAAGGGCAACCCCAAGAAGCTTTGATCTCCACGCCGCGCGGTTTCTCGGCACGCACCCGTCCCGTCATGGTCTGGCTCGATCGGACCATGACGGACACGCAACGGTTTTTTTCGCGACATCTTGTCCCGGCGCACAAGGGGCCAACCTGGTTACGATACCGGCGAGCCTGTATCGCCGGACAATCGTCCGCCGGCCGGTGTCAGAACGTCTCCACCCACGGGCGCAACTCCACCTCCCACGTCCAGGCGCTGCGCGGCTGATTGGCCACGTGCCAGTACGTTTCGGCAATCGCGTCCGGGTCCAGCAACGAGTCCGGATTGTTCTCCGGCACCACCCGCGTCGCGCTGCGGATGCCGCCATCGATCACGAAATGCGCGACATGCACGCCCTTCGGCGACAACTCCCGCGCCATGCTCTGCGCCAGGCCGCGCAGCGCGAACTTGCCCATCGCGAAGGCCGAAGAATTCGCATACCCCTTCACGCTCGCCGAAGCGCCAGTGAACAGAATCGTTCCGGACCCGCGCGCCACCATCAGCCGCGCCGCCTGCTGCGCCACCAGGAACCCGCCATACGCGCTGACCGCGATCGCGCGCGCCACATCGGCGGGATCGAGATCGGTCACCGGCCCCCTCGCCCGCGCGCTGGCGTTGTAAACGACGATGTCGGGCGTGCCGATCGTCGCGACCACCGCGTCGAACAGACCCGCGACCTCCTCGGGCTCGGCCGCCTCGCAGGCGAAGGTCACACCCGCAGTTTCCGACGCCAGTTTCGCCAGTTTATCCGGATCGCGGGCGGCCATCGCGACCTGCAACCCATTCTTAAAGAACAGCCGCGCCAGCGACGCGCTGAGCCCCTGCCCGGCTCCCACAATCAATGCGGATTTCATCAGCGTGCTCCTGAAATCGGGACAATCGCCCCGGATATATACGATGCGGCATCGGACGCGAGCCACAGAACCGCTTCCGCCACTTCCTCCGCGCTGCCGGTGCGCCCCATCGGTACGCCCGAGACCATGCGGGTAAGGCGGTCGGGCAGGCCAGCGCGCGCGTGCAGGCCGGTTTCGATCAGCCCAGGCGACACGGCGTTCACGCGGATCCCCCGCGGCGCCAGTTCTTTCGACGCGCCGATCGTCAGACTGTCCAGAGCGCCCTTCGACGCCGCGTAATGCACCCACTCGCCGGCACCGCCGAGTGCGGCGGCGCGCGAGGAGACGTTGACGATCGACCCGCCCGCACCGCCCTTGTCGGTGGCCATCCGTGCCGCGGCCTCGCGGATCGTGAGGAAGGGCGCGCGGACATTCACCGCCATGACCTGGTCGATAATATCGCTGGTGACGTCGTCCAGCGTGCAGGCCGGACCCGGCCCACCCGCGTTGTTGACCAGCACGGTCACCGGCCCAAACGCCGCGTCGACGGTCCGGAACAACGCCAGGATCGAGGCCTCGTCCGCCATCTCCGCCCGCACCGCCATGGCCCGCCCGCCTGCGCCCTTAATGTCCGCCACCACGGCATCGGCGAGCGCCTGATTGCTTTGGTATGTCAGCGCGACCGCATAGCCGCGCGCGGCGCCCAGACGCGCGACGGCGGCGCCAATGCCTTGGCTGCCACCGGTGACGATCATGATTTTTGGCATGGATGTTTCTCCCTCCTGTCGCGGCCGTCCCAAGACCCGGGCGCCAATGGCGGAGGTTTGACCGGATGCGGGCTGGTTCGCAACGGGGCTGGGGCTGCGTGCCAAGAGTGCGCTTGTTGTCCACGGTTTGTTGCGCGTGAGTTGTCGACATTAAGCAACGCAAAAAGCGCGCCCGCCGCCCGATGGTTGGCATGATGCCGATGCTGGACGGCTCAACGCATCGCCGGATCGTGGCTCTGGGCCACGACATTGGCCCGATCGTGGCGATGGACGACGCGGCGGGCTGGATCTGTTCGGCGTTTTTCGTCGATCCAGAAGGCACGATGGCGGCCTTCCGCGAACTGCACGAAACGATTTCCGCACATGGCCTTTTCGGTTCGTTCCAGATCGATCGCAGCTCGCATTATTTTTACACACCCGTGGCGGGCCGCCGGGTGGACAAGAAGCAACTCACGCAGGTCGGCCCGGCGCTGAAGCCATCGGGCATCCGGCACATTCCATCGTACACGCCTGAAGGCCGGGGCCGCCCGGAGCGCGTGTCCCAGCCCGCGCAACAGCGGTTGCCGCCGTCATTACGTAAAAGTAGTGGTGTGCGTGCAAAAATATCCCGATGGGCGGCTGTCGGTCTTCGATGGTCCACGTTGCCTCTTCGGCTTCAATGCGAAAAGAGTTCCGATCGATGAACCAGCACCCACCGCGTAAACCGATCCGCCCGGCTGATTCGATCCTGTCAATGCGGTTGACCGCCCTCATGGATGCAGCGCGCCGCCTTCGGCGATGGCCTCGCGAAGGTGCGGCGATGAAACACAAACGCAAATCCATGATACTTGCGCGACCCAGGGCATCGGGAGGCCCTCCCGATGCCGGTCCGCGCGGGTGCAAAGTATGTCCAGAGTGTAAGCTATGTGCCCGATTGGTACTCCCCAGACCCCGCGAGGGCTTTGCCTTTCACACCCACCAGGGGCACCGTCTCTGGACCGCGATCGGTTGGGGAGGATGAGAACGGGGGCCGTCCGAGGCCCTGCCTTGGCGGGCCGAAGGGCGGCGCCCTCTCGGGGTCTGGGGCCAAGCCCCGGTGCTTTCTTACCTTCCCCCCGATCGCCCCGGGCCAGACCGGTATTTCACGGCTGGCGCAGGACGCGCCAAATGCCATCGACGGCAGCGACTTCGGTTTCGCCCACGGACAGCAGGCCGCGCAGGAAGACCAGGCCTTTCGTGGCGCGGGTGATTTCGCCATCGAGTTCGACAAAATCGCCCGGCCGTACGGCGGCGAGAAAATGTGTGTTCAACTGGATCGTCGAGCACGGCGCGCGGCCCGCCGCTTCCCAGGCCAGCAGGCTCAAACCTTGATCGGCGAAGGTCATCAGCATGCCGCCATGGACGTCGCCCTGGGGGTTCGCGTGATCGGCCGAGGTCAGCATCGCATAGCGCCAGCGGCCGTCCACACGTTTGGACCAGGGAATACCGGCACCGGCGGGCATTGGGCCCGAACGCATCGGGCGCCAGCCCAGAAGGGTCGGATCGAAACTCATGCGTTGCCCTCGTTCAAATGGCAGGCGCTGCGGTGGCCCGGGGCGATTTCGCGCAAAGCGGGCGCCTCGGTGGCGCAGCGGGGCATGGCGAAGGGGCAGCGCGGGTGGAAATGGCAGCCGGAGGGCGGGTTGGACGGATCGGCGACATCGCCTT
>JAYWAX010000411.1:0-4430 GCA_043782125.1 Acetobacteraceae bacterium
CCGAGGTTTATCGGGCGGCGGGCGTGCCGTCGATCGAAGCCCTGCTCGCTTTCCATCGCGGCGACTACGCGACAACGGTGGAACTGCTGCTGGCAGCCCGCTTCGAACTGTGGCGGATCGGCGGTAGCCACGCCCAGAGAGACGTTGTGGACTGGACGTTGACCGAGGCGGCGATCCGCGCGGGCGGGCGGCCAGGCGTTCATGGGTCAGGGACATTGCGGTATCGCGGGTGCCCGCGCGGATCGCTGCCTCTGTCAGCGTCCAGTCCACAACGTCGCGTTGGGCGTGGCTACCGCCGATCCGCCACAGTTCGAAGCGGGCCGCCAGCAGCAGTTCCACGGTTTTTGCGTAGTCGCCGCGATGGAACGCGAGCAGGGCTTCGATCGACGGCACGCCCGCCGCGCGATAAACCTCGGCGCCCGGCAGGCCGCTGGCCGCCATCGCGCGCATCGCGGTCAGGCGTTGTTCGGTCAGTGCCTCCTGTCCCGAGCGCAGTTCGGCCATCGCGGCATGCATGTCGTTGAACACGCTGTGCTGCGAATCGGCGTGGCCATCCCACGATGTCAGCACATCGGCCCACCGGTCCCCGACATCGCGACCGATCGTATCGAGCCGCCAGAGCAACGCGGACGCGTTGGTCAGGCTGACCCCGACGGGCCGCTGCGTCGCCCGGATCGGCCCATCGTACAGCGCCAGCGCCGCGTCGTACTGGCCGAGTTCGATATGGAACAAAGCCCGGTGCCACCACAGATGGGCCTGGTTGACGTGTTCTTCGGTAGCCCAGTACGCCTCGCGCGCCTGCATCCAGCCCAGACCGTCTTCGGGACGGCCGGTCATTTCCATGACGTGGGAGACGGTGTGGTGGCCCCAGTGCAGCATGGGCTCCAGTTCCAGGGCGGCGCGGGAGCCTTCCTCGGCGCGGGCGTAGTCGCCGTTTTCTTCCAGGCCGAAGGCGTGCAGCGCCAGCAGTGCGGGGTAGCCCGGCGTGTCCTTGGACCACAGCCGGAGGGCGCGCGCGGTGCGGTCCCGCATCCAGCGGACCCGGCCCTGGACCAGATCGAGCAGCAGCGCGACCTGATGCGCGACGGTGTCGAAGGGATATGCCATCAGATGGCAGTCCAGGGTCAGCACCGCCGCGTGCAGATCGCCGCGCGCGGCATGGTTCAGGGCGGTCAGGTGCGCGTGTTCCCGCGCGTTCATTGGCAGCCCGGCGGCGGCGTCGATCGCGGCGCGGGCTTTTGGCGACAAAGCGGGATCGCGCGCCAGGGAAAAAGCCCAGGCCTTGGCGAGATGGGCCATTGGAAAGGCGGGGGAGGTTTGGATGGCGGCGGCGTAAAGGCCCAACGCGTCGCCGCGAACGATGTTGAAGGCGTGGACGCCGCTGTCGTAAAGCGCCGCCGCCTGCGCCGATGCGCCGGTGAGTTCGTGTCCTTGCGCGTCCTTTGTCATGGCTGGCGTCATGGCTGGCTCCATCGTTGCCGCAGTTCTTTCCGTTTCGCCGCCAGCCACAACAAGCCAATGGCCGTCACGCCGTTGGGGGTGGCGCCGGACAGCGCGAGGTCGATCGCGCGATCCGCGGGCCAGATGCTGACGCGGATGTCCTCGCCCTCGTCCACTGCGCCGGCGAAGCCCAATGTGCCGTCCTGTCTGGGCTGGGGCAGGCGGATTTCGCCGATATAGAGATCGAGCATTTCGTCGGACGAACCGGCACTCAGCAAATACGCGCCGATCCGTTCCATGCGGCCGCATTCCAGGTGGGTTTCTTCCAGCAATTCGCGGCGCATGGCGGTTTCCGGGTCCTCGCCGTCCTCGATCAGGCCCGCGGGCAGTTCGACCAGGACCGGCGCGATGCCGGCGGCGAGGGCGGGGAGACGGAATTGCTCGATCAGGACGACGGCGTCGGCGATGGGATCGTAGGGCACCAGACCGACGGCGCGGCCACGGCGCCACAATTCCCAGTCGCGCGTGCCGGACATCGTCCCGTCGAAGCGGCGGTGGCGGAAGCGGACGATATCGACGGCATAGCGGCCGGACCAGGCGCGGTCTACCGCGGCGACGACGGCATCCGGGTGGGCGGGAATGGGGCGGATCGTGCGAGGGGCCATGCGGCTGGTATACACAATCCGGCGCGACGGTCGAATGCGGGTGGGCGGGCGACAGGCAATCGCTTGAACGATACTGCTGTGCCTCTTCCGGTCATGGCGCGGCTCGACCCGGCCATCCGGAGCGGCGACACTTTGGGAACGAAGGCACCGGATAGTCTGACGCGGCGATTTCTTCGCGAACGGGACCGCCGGCGCCGGTTCCGATGGCCCGGTCGAGCCGTGCCATGACGGAGAACGGCATGCGGCCACGTTCGAGCGATTGCCCTGAGGCGGGCGACGGCATGGGCAAAGGCATAGACGAAGCCATGGGCGAAGGCATGGACGAAGGCATGGACGAAGGCATGGACGAAGGCATGGACGAAGGCATGGACGAAGGCATGGACGAACGCATGGACGAGGCCATGGGCGAGGCCGTGGGCGAAGGCATGGACACATCGTTGCCAGAGCGGCCCGGTGTGTGGTCTGTTTCGGACCAAGGGGAGAGTCGATCATGACACAAATCGCGCAATTCGTCCGCCGCGCCGTGCAAACGGGCGCCAACAAGCTCGCCACCGTGCATGGCGCGCGGTCGCAGACCTGGCTGGCGTTCGATGGCCGGATGCAGCGGCTCGCCGGGGCGATGCACGCGTTGGGCTTTAAGCCGGGCGAGCGGATCGGCATCCTGGCGCTGAATTCCGATCGTTATTTGGAATGCCTGTTCGCCCTGTCGCATGGCGGGTTCGTGTTCGTGCCGATCAACACCCGCCTCGCACCGCCGGAGATCGTGTTTTGGCTGGCGGATTCCGGTTGCGTGGCCCTGTTTGTGGATGAGGCTTTCGCGCCGATCCTGGCGAAAGTATTGCCGGAAACGCCAGACGTGCGAACCATTGTCTACATCGGCGAAGGCGCGGCGCCGGCCGGCCTCGTGGACTACGAACCGCTGATCGAAGCCGCCGCGCCGCTGGCCGTGTCGATCGGAGCCGGCGAGGCGCTGGCGGGGATATTCTACACCGGGGGCACCACCGGCCGTTCCAAGGGCGTAATGTTAAGCCACAACAACATCATGGCCAACGCGTTGAACATCTATCCGGGCACGCAGGCGAACGAGGACTCGCGCTACATTCACGCCGCGCCCATGTTCCATCTCGCCGATAATGCCATGACGTTCGTCGTCACGGGATTCGCGGGCACGCATTACTTCCTGCCGCGCTTCGATCCCGGCGCGCTACTGGCGGCGCTGGCGCAGCACGCGATCACCGTCATGTTGATCGTTCCCACCATGGTCAACATGATGGTACACCATCCCGACGTCGAAAAATACGATCTGAGCCGCGTGCGCCGCTTGCTGTTCGGCGCCTCGCCGATGCCGGAGGCGGTGTTGCGGCGGGCAACCCAGGTCATGCCCGCGACCGAATTCGTGCAAGCCTATGGGCAGTCGGAGGCCTCGCCGCTGCTGACTTTGCTCGATCCCCGTTACAACACGTTCGATGGGCCGCACGCGGGCAAGGTCAAAGCGGCGGGCCGTGCCGGTCTTGGGATCGAGGTGCGGATCCACGACGCCAACGATAACGAGGTTCCGCGCAACACCGTCGGCGAAATCTGCGCCCGCGGTCAGGTCGTCATGCTCGGCTATTGGAAACAGCCGGAAATGACCGCGCACACGCTGCGCGGCGGCTGGCTGCATACCGGCGACGGTGGATACATGGACGAGGACGGGTTCGTTTACCTCGTGGACCGCGTGAAGGACATGATCGTGAGCGGCGGGGAAAACGTCTATTCGGCGGAAACCGAGGACGCGATTTACAGCCATCCCGCTGTCGCCGAATGCGCGGTGATCGGCGTGCCTGACGATACCTGGGGCGAACGCGTGCATGCGATCGTCCGCCTGAAACCGGGCATGACTGCGACCGCCGCCGATCTGATTGGACACACGCACGGGCGGATCGCGAATTACAAATGCCCGCGCAGCGTGGATTTTCGCGAAGAGCCGCTGCCCCTGTCAGGCGCCGGGAAAATCCTGAAGACGGAACTGCGCAAACCGTTCTGGGCCGGCAAGGAAAAGCAAATCAACTGAGCCGCGTGCGCGGTGGCAATTGCGCGGCGGGAAGAAAGCGCCGGGGCGCTGCCCCAGACCCCGCGAGGGCTCCGCCCTTCGATCCCGCCAGGGGCTCGCCCTTGGAACCCCGGGGTTGGTAGGCGGCTAAGGGAGGGCCATGCGCGGCGGTTGCCAAGTCCGAGTAGGCCTTCCCTTAGGCGACGGCGAAGAATAACCGCTCCGTTTGAGGCACGCGCCGCCACACCCCGTCATGGTCCGCGAAGGCGGACCATCCACGTCTTTTACCAGTC
>JAYWAX010000412.1:0-12221 GCA_043782125.1 Acetobacteraceae bacterium
GCGTGGGTGGTCCGCCTACGCGGACCATGACACGAATGGTTGGCAACCGCGGATCGTTATTTCCGGCCGCGGGTGCAAGGCCTCTGCGTGAAAGCACAACTTTGGTTCGCACCCCTACGCCGCCAGCGCGCGCCATACTCGTTCCGGGGTCGCGGGCATGTCGATCGCGGTCACACCATCCGGGCTCAGCGCGTCCAGGATGGCGTTGATCAAAGCGGGCGGGCTGCCGACCGCACCCGCCTCGCCCGCGCCTTTGACACCAAGGGCATTGGTGACGCAGGGAACTTCCACCAGTTCGACCTCGATGTCCGGCAAATCGTCCGCGCGCGGCAACGCGTAGTCCATGAAACTGCCAGACAAAAGCTGGCCTGATTCCGGATCGAACACAGTGTGTTCCAGGATCGCCTGGCCCATGCCCTGCGCGACGCCGCCCGCGACCTGACCGCACACGATTAACGGGTTGATTGCCTTGCCGACATCGTCGCAGACCACGTAACGCATGACCGTGGTCACGCCGGTTTCGGGGTCGATTTCGACCTCGGCCATATGGCAGCCATTTGGAAACGTATGATGATCGATCGCGGCGATCTCTGCGGTGTCCAGCGGCAGGGATTTGCGGCGGCGGATGGCGGCGAGTTCCAGAATGCCGATACCGCGATCGGTGCCGGTAATTTGGAAGCGGCCATCGGCGAAGACGATATCGGTGAGCGCGGCCTCGAGTTCCTCGGACGCCGCCAGTTTGCCTTTTTCAATGACCGAATCAGCGGTTTTGACAATCGCCTGGCCCTCTGAATACAGGCTGCGCGCCCCCCCGGTGCCGCCGCCAACCGGGATCGTATCGGTATCGCCCTGACGGATCCGGATTTTCTCGCCATCGATGCCAAGGCGGGTGGCGGTGAGTTGGACATAAGCGGTTTCGTGGCCCTGCCCGGTGGATTGGGTGCCGACGTAAACATCGACGAAACCGTCATCGGCGAAACGGATTTCGGCGCGCTCCGTCGGGTCGCCGCCAGTGGCTTCCAGATAATAGGCGAGGCCCAGACCACGGCGTTTGCCTTGTGCGGCCGAGCTGGCGCGGCGCGCCTCGAACCCCGAATAATCCATCTTGCTCAGGGCAGCATCGAGCACGATTTTGAAATCGCCGCTATCGTAAGTCTTGCCAACCGGGGTTTCATGCGGCATCGCCGAAGGCGGCACCATATTGCGGCGGCGCAGTTCGACGCGGTCGATTTTCAACTCCCGCGCGGCGGCATCGACCAGGCGTTCGACGAGGTAATTCGCCTCCGGCCGGCCGGCGCCGCGATACGCATCGACGGGAACCGTGTTCGTGAAGACACCGACGACGTTGGCATAAATGGCTTTGAAGTTATAGATGCTCGACAACACGCTGGTGCCCGCGTAGGTCGGGATATATGGCGCGAATGTCGAGAGATAGGCACCCATGTTGGACACGTTGCGCGTGCGCAGCGCGAGAAAAATTCCGTCGGCGCCGGTGGCGAGTTCTCCCAGCGTGATATTGTCGCGCCCCTGGGTGTCGCACAGGAAAGATTCCCCGCGGCTGGCGGCCCATTTTACTGGCCGGCCCAGTGCGCGGGCGGCGAAACAGGTGAGAACGTGTTCGGCGTAAAGGAAGAGTTTCATGCCGAAGCCGCCGCCAACATCCGGCGTCACAATGCGAAACTTCTCAGGGTCGGTGCCGAACAGGGGACCGATGAGGTTTTTCACCAGCCAGCCGCCCTGGGTGTTGGCATAAAGCGTCCAGCGTCCGGCCTTCGCGTCGTAATCGGCGACGGCGGCGCGGGCTTCCATCGATGAGACGACGATGCGGTTATTGACGACGGTCAGACGGGTGACGTGCGCGGCTTTCGCGAATGCGGCATCGGTCGCGGTCTTGTCGCCGATTTCCCAGTCGAACACGGTATTATTCGCCACGTCCGGCCACACGGCGGCAATGCCCGGGTTCGTGGCGGTGGCGAGATCGGTCGCAGAGGGCAGGATCTCGTAATCGACCGCGATCGCTTCCGCGGCGTCGCGCGCCTGTTCGATGGTATCCGCGACGATGAAGGCGACGGGATCGCCGACATGGCGGACGACGCCATCCGCCAGCACCGGATGCGGCGGGCTGGCCATATCGGAGCCGTCTTTGTTCTGCACGGGCGCCGCGCAGGGCAGTGTTCCCAGGCCGGCCAGGTCTGCGGCGGTGTAGATCGCGCGCACGCCGGGCCGTTTCGCGGCGGCGGCGGTATCGATGGCGCCGATATTCGCCGCCGCGTGCGGGCTGCGCAGCACAATGCCGTAGAGCATGGCGGGCAGGACGATGTCGTCGGTATAGCAGCCCAGACCTTTGAGGAGTCTCGGGTCCTCGACCCGGCGAACGGGTTGCGCGAGGCCGAATTTCGTCGCCGCCATGATCCTGTCTCCGGGTTGGTCCGGACAGGATGCCCGTTTCCCTGGCGTATGGCCAAGGGGAATTGTTGGCCCCGCGCTGGCGATCGCCTGAAAATGGCCGCGCGGCTTTCTCGGTTACGGCACGGCGTGGCCGGACCACCGGCACCGGCGCCATGGGCAAGGCGCCATGGGGCAAGGCGCAGGCCGGCGGGCATTGACCTGCGTCAATGCGCCTTGACGAACATCCGCTTCGCCCGCTCTCGTGCGGTCTGGAACACGACGTACAGCATCGGGATCAGGAACACGCCAATGCAGGTGGCGACGATCATGCCGGCAAACACCGCCGTGCCCACCGCGCGCCGGCTCAGCATCGCCGCGCCCTCGGCCCACACCAATGGGATAAGACCGGCGATAAAGGCAATCGAGGTCATCAGCACCGCGCGGATGCGCATGCGCCCGCCCATCAGCGCCGCCTCGCGGATCGACACGCCGCTTTCCCGCAGTTCCTTGGAAAATTCTACGATCAGAATGCCGTTCTTCGCGGCCAGCGAGATCAGCACGACCATGCCGATCTGGGCGTAAAGATCCAGCGACAGGCCAGAGATCAGCAATCCCGCGAAGGCGCCAAGCACGCCGACCGTGACAGTCAGCAGCACCGGGATGGGGATCATCCAGCTTTCGTAAAGCGCGACCAGGAACAGATAGGCGAACAGCACGGCCAACGACAAAATCCCGAAGGTCTGCCCCTCCGACTGGCGTTCCTGATATGCGGTGCCCGACCATTCGTAACCGTATCCGGACGGCAGCGTCCGCGCCGCGATCTGGTCCATCGCTTTCAGGGCATCGCCCGAAGACACGCCGGCCTTCGGCCCGCCGTTCACGGTGACCGCGCGGTAATTGTTGAACCGGCTGATGACCTGGGGCCCGACGACGTAACGCAGGCTGGCCAGGGATTTCAGCGGAATCATGTCCCCCAGCTTGTCGCGGACATAGATCCGGTCGAACGCGGTCAGATCGGCGCGGTCCGCAGCCTCGGCCTGCAGAATGACCTGCCAGGTGCGGCCATACAGGTTCATGTCGTTCACATAGAACCCGCCGAGAGCGGTTTGCAGCGTGGTGAAGATGTCCGACACGGCGATCCCGAGCGCCTGTGCCTTGTCGCGATCGATATCCAGCCAGACGGCGGGGTTGGCGGCGGTGAAGGTGGCGAACACGCGGTTCAGACGGGCATCCTGATTGGCGGCGCCAAGCAGCCCGCCGGTGACGCTGGCCATTTCGGCGGGTTCGCGCCCTTCCAGGTTTTCCAACTGGAATTCGAACCCGCCGCTGGTCGACAGGCCGATAATCGGCGGCAAGCTGAACGGGAAAATGTTCGCGGTGCGAATCTGGCTGACCCCGCCGAACACTTTGCCGATTACTGCCCGCGCGCCGTCGGCGGCACCGGTCCGGTCCTCGAAAGGTTTAAGACGCACAACCAGGAAGGCCGAGTTGGATTGATTGCCACCGTCGAGAAGCGAAAAGCCGACGATGGCGAGCAGACCTTCCACCTGAGGCATGGGACGGACTAGGTCCTCGACCTGGCGGACGACCTCGCGGGTGCGGGACAGCGCCGCCCCATCGGGCAATTGCACCGCGATGAAGAACGCGCCCTGGTCTTCTTCGGGCAGGAACCCGGTTGGGGTTTGCTGTCCCAGGTGCCAGATGCCCCAACCCGACGCGGCGATCACCGCGACGCTCAGCAGCGACACGCGCAGCAAAGGCCGCACGATCGCGGCATACCCGTTACAAATCCCGTCGATGCCGCCAAGCATCCAACCCAGGGGCCCGCGCGGGCGGCCATGGTGGCGGAGAAACAGGCCGCACAAAGCGGGCGACAGGGTCAACGCGTTGATCGCCGATATCAGCATCGACACGCTGATCGTCACCGCGAACTGACGGAACAACGTGCCCGACACGCCGGGAATGAAGCCGATCGGCACGAACACCGACAGCAGGACCAAGGAAATCGCGATCACCGGACCGGTGATCTGCGCCATCGCCTTTTTCGTCGCCGCCTTCGGGTCGAGATCGGGTTCTTCCGACATCACCCGTTCCACGTTCTCCACCACCACGATCGCATCGTCCACAACGATCCCGATGCCCAACACCATCGCGAGGAGGGAGATCGTGTTCAGCGAAAACCCGGCGGCCATCAGCACGGCAACGGTGCCAATCAGGCTGACCGGGATCGCGACGATCGGGATCAGTGTCGCGCGCCAGTTTCCCAGAAAGACAAAGACAACCAGGACGACAAGGCCAAAGGCGATCAGCAGGGTCGATTGCACTTCCGCCATTGTCGCCGCGACGAAGCCGCTGCTGTCATAGAAAACGCGCGCTTTCAGACCGTCGGGAAAGCGCGTCTGCATTTCCGCCAGCGTCGCGTTCACGGCAGCGGAGGTGCGGACGGCGTTGGCACCCGGCGCCAGATACAACCCAATGGACACAGCCGGTTTGCCGTTCAGACGGCTTTCGGTGTCCATGTTCGCGGCGCCCAGTTCGACGCGTGCGACGTCGCCAACGCGCAGGACGGAGCCGTCGGGATTGGCGCGCACAACGATGGCGGCGAATTCCTCGGGCGTGGACAGGCGGCCCTGGGTGCGCACGTTCATCTGGAATTGCGTCGCGTCCGGCGTCGGGCGCGACCCGATCCGGCCCGTCGCCGCCTGCACGTTCTGCTGCTGAATCGCGGCGACGATATCGGATGGGGCGAGCCCCAGAGACACGATCCGGTTCACGTCGAACCAGATGCGCATGGCGTAATCCAGCCGCCCGAACATCGTCGCGTCGCCCACCCCCGGCGTGCGCGCCAGCCGGTCGAGCACATTGATCGTCACATAATTGCTGATGAACAGCGGCGAGTGCTCGCCGGTTTCGCTGTAGACCTGGAGGAATTCCAGAATCGCGGTGGATCGCTTGCGAACAGTAACGCCCTGACGCTGGACCTCCGCCGGCAATCGGGCGAGCGCCGCTTGCACCCGGTTATTGACGTTGACGGTGGCGATGTCCGGATTGACGCCGAGTTCGAAGGTGACGCCCAGGGAATAGCTGCCGTCGTTGGCGCTGTTGGACTTCATGTAAATCATGCGATCGACGCCGACGACCGCCGCTTCCAGGACCTGTGCAACCGTGGCCTCGACGACCGCAGCGGAGGCGCCGGGGAAGCTGGTCGATACGGTGACCTGGGGCGGCACGATGTCGGGAAACTGCGACAGCGCGATCCGTTGCCAGGCCAACACGCCCGCCAACGTCATCAGAATCGACAACACAATCGCCAGCCTGGGCCGATCGACGAAAACGGCTGAAATCATCGGTTCAACGCCCCGGCGCGGCGGCGGGCGGCTGAGGCGCAATGGGCCCCGGGGGAGGACCCGGGTTCACCTGGATGCCCGGACGCACGCGTTGCAGCCCTTCCAGAACCACCGTTTCGCCCAACTTCAAACCGCTGGAAATGACCGCCAGAGACGGCGTGGACTGGCCAAGTTGCACGTTGCGCCGTTCCACCTTGTTCTCGGCGCCGACGACATAGACATAGCTGCCGCCCTGATCGGTCAGGATCGCCGAACGGGGAACACCCAGAGCCTTCACCGGCTCGATCCCCTCGACCGTCACGGTGACAAAGGCGCCGTCAGTCAGCAGGCGATCGACGGGGCGGCCGGGCTCCGCGGTGCCGCGAACGGGATTGGCGATCGAAGTGCGGACCAGGATCGTGTCGGTGCCCGGCGCGACAGAGGGATCGACGTAATCGATCTTTCCGGGCTGGTCGTATTGGGTGCCATCCGGCAGCTTCAACCTCACCCGCACCGCGTTCAGGCCACCCTTGCCGGCGTAGCGTGTGCGCAGTTCCGTCAGCACCCGGACGCTGACCGGGAACACCACATACATCGGGTCCTGGCTGACGATCGACGCGAGCGCGCCGGTACTGGGCGACACGACGTTACCCGGAGTGACCGCGGTCCGGCTGATCTGGCCGGCGATCGGCGCCTTGATTTCGGTATAATCCAGGTTGATCCGCGCCTGCCGCAACGCCGCCTGCGCGCCCGACAACTGCGCCGCAGCCGAACGCTGCGCCGTCGTCGCGTCGTCCACGTTCACCCGGTTCCCCGCCTGTGTCTGCAACAAGGTCTGCGCGCGGTTCAACTGCGACGTCGCATTGGCGAGCTTCGCGCTGATATCCGCGACCGAGGCCTCCTGGCGCGCAACATCGGCCTCGAACGGGCCGCGTTCCAGGCGATACAAAATGTCGCCGGCGGCGACTTCGGTGCCCTCGACGAACAGGCGCTGCTCCATAAAGGCGGTGACACGGGCGGTCAGGGCAACCCGGCCCGTGGCCTGGACGCGGCCGGTGAATTCCGAGGATTCAGTGACGCTGGCTGGCTCGGCCTTCACCACACCCACCGCAGGCGGGCCACCCGGGGCCTGCGCGAAAGCGGGGGAAATGGCGGTGGCCATCAGTAGGGCCAGACGAGCGGCCAGACGCGGGGAAACGCGCATCAGGCGGCCGGCTTCTTGCGCATCATCGCCTGACGGCGGCAGATCGCAACCATCTCGTCGCGCTGATTCCAGCAGGTGTGCTCGAATTCCACGATACCCACGTCGGGGCGGGAGTTGCTTTCGCGCAGGAAGATCACCTTGGTGCGGGAGCGCAGCGTGTCGCCGTGGAACACCGGTTTGGGGAATTTGACGTCGGAAAAGCCCAGGTTCCCGACCGTGGTGCCGATGGTGGTGTCGTTGACGGACACGCCGACCATGAGCCCCAACGTGAAGATGGAGTTCACCAGCGGCTTGCCGAATTCGGTCTTGCTGGCGAACTCGGCGTCGAGATGCAGTGGCTGGACGTTCATGGTCATGGTCGTGAACAGGACATTGTCGGCCTCTGTCACCGTGCGGGTCCAGGCATGGACGAATTCCTGCCCGATCGAGAATTCTTCGTAATAGAGGCCAGCCATGGGGAGACTCTCCGGCATATGGGTCGGGGCCTTGGCCGTTCCGGCTGGGCGCCTGGGTTTGAAACGTACTGCGCGGGAAGCGGGGAGCGGGTCAAGAGGCGGGCGGTTGGTCTCAGGACAATGCCTCAACCTGGCCCCGCGCCTTTCTCCGTCATGGCGAGGCCCCGGGGTGTGAAACCGCGGAATTTCTCCACGGTGCAGCCGGTCCTCCGAGCACCGTTCATGCGTTTCACGTCCCCCTTCCAGCGACTCGCCCGCGTCTTCTACACTCCGGCCCATGCCCCATGCCGATTTCGTCCATCTTCGCGTCCATTCCGCCTATTCGCTCAGCGAGGGCGCCATTAAGGCCGACAGGATCCCGGCGTTGGCGCGCGAAGCCGGGATGCCGGCCGTCGCCATCACCGACACCGGGAATCTGTTCGGCGCCCTGGAATTCTCCCAATATTGCACGGGCAAGGGCGTCCAACCCATCGTCGGCTGCCAGATCGCGCTGGCCCGGACCGACAACCCGCGCCTGAACCCGGACCCGCTGGTCTTGCTGGCGCGCAACGCAGCCGGGCTTGCCAACCTGCAACGCCTGTCCTCAATCGGCTTCCTCGACACCGACCCGGCGCTGAAACCCTGCCTCCCGCTGGATGTCCTGTGCGCCCATGCCGAAGGCCTGTTCCTGCTGACCGGAGGCACCACCGGCCCGATCGCCCGCCTGCTGGCAGAGGGCCAGAAGCAGGAAGCCGGCCGCCTGCTGGCCGCGCTGGCGGAGGCCTTCCCGGACCGCACGATCGTCGAGCTGCACCGCCACCATTTGCCCATCGAAACCGCCATCGAACCGGGCTTGATCGCCATGGCCGACGCGTACGGGCTGCCGCTGGTCGCGACCAACGATTGCATGTTCGCGACCGCGTCGATGTACGAAGCACAGGACGCGCTGCTGTGCATCGCCGAGGGCCGGTTGCTGTCGGAAAAGGACCGCCGCCGGGTCACGCCCGAACACTGGTTCAAGCCCGCCAATGTCATGCGCGCCTTGTTCGCGGATTTGCCGGAGGCCTGCGACAACACGCTCGCCATCGCCAAAAGCTGCGCGATCATGGCGGAAACGCGCAAGCCGCTGTTGCCGGTCTGCCCCAAGGTGCGCGCGGGCGCGACCGAAGAAGAAACCGTCCGCGCCATGGCGGCCGAGGGTCTGGAACGGCGCATGGACGACGCCAGCGCCAGCACGGAAAAACGCGTCCGGTACCGCGAGCGGCTGAATTACGAACTCGACGTGATCGCGAACATGGGATTTTCCGGATATTTTCTCATCGTCGCCGATTTCATTCAGTGGTCGAAACAGAATAACATTCCGGTCGGGCCGGGCCGCGGCTCGGGCGCGGGGTCCGTGGCGGCATGGTCTTTGACCATCACCGACCTCGATCCGCTGCAATTCAATCTGCTGTTCGAACGCTTCCTCAATCCGGAACGCGTGTCGATGCCCGATTTCGACATCGACTTCTGCCAGGAAGGCCGCGACCGGGTGATCGAATATGTGCGCCAGGAATACGGCGTCGACCGTGTCGCGCAGATCATCACATTCGGAAAACTCCAGGCCCGCGCGGCCGTGCGCGATGTCGGGCGCGTGCTGGGATTGCCCTACGGCCAGGTCAACCGCGTCGCCGAGCTGATCCCGAACAATCCGGCCAAACCCGTGACGCTGAAACAGGCGGTGGACGGCGAGCCCAGGCTTCAGGAGATGAGGGACAATGACGAGAGCATTGCGCGTTTGCTGGAAATTGCTTTGCAAATCGAAGGACTTTTTAGACACGCCTCCACCCACGCCGCCGGAGTCGTAATTGGCGACCGTCCCTTGGTCGAGTTGGTGCCGCTGTATAAAGACCCGAAATCCGACTTCCTGGTCACGCAATATTCGATGAAGCACGTCGAACTCGCAGGCCTCGTAAAATTCGATTTTCTCGGGTTGACCACGCTGACGATTCTCGATCGCGCGAAAAACTATCTGACCAAACTCGGCGTCAGCGTCGATCTCGACCATTTGCCGCTGGACGATAAGAAGACTTACGAAATGCTCGCCCGCGGCGAGGCCGGCGGTGTCTTCCAGATGGAAGGCCAGGGGATGCGCGATACCCTCCGGCAAATGCGGCCCGATCGTTTCGAGGATCTGATCGCCGCCGTCGCGCTTTACCGTCCCGGACCCATGGCCAACATCCCCGACTACTGCCGCCGCAAAGCCGGCGAATCCTGGGCTTCCCCGCATCCCGAAATTCATGATATTCTGTCAGAGACCTATGGCATCATGGTTTATCAGGAGCAGGTCATGCAGATAGCCCAAAAAATGGCGGGCTATTCGCTTGGCGGTGCCGATCTGCTGCGCCGCGCGATGGGCAAAAAAATCGCGTCGGAGATGGAGGCACAACGGGAGATTTTTACCAAAGGCGCGATCGATCGCGGCATCGACCCTGCGAAAGCCAAAGAGGTGTTCGACCTTATGGCCAAATTCGCCGACTACGGCTTTAACAAATCCCATGCCGCCGCTTATGCGCTGGTCGCCTATCAGACCGCCTGGCTGAAGGCCAATCACCCGGAAGTGTTCATCGCCTCTTGTATGAGTCTCGCGTTAAGCAACACCGACCGGCTCGCCGCGTTGAAACAGGAAGCAGAACGCGGCCACATCGCAATCCTGCCGCCCGACATCAATAAATCCGACGCGGATTATGCGGTGGAGCGGCGGGAAGACGGAACACTCGCGATCCGCTATGCGCTGGCGGCGGTGAAGCGGGTGGGTTTCGCCGCGATGCGGTCGATCGTGGACGCGCGCGACGCTACGCCTTTCGCGAGCCTCGCCGATTTCGCCGACCGGATCGACCCGCGCCAACTCAGCCGTTCCCAGGTCGAAAACCTGGTCCGGGCGGGCGCGTTCGACAGTCTCGACAATAACCGCGCGCGTTTGTTCGCCGCAGCCGAAACGATCGTCCGGCGCGCTCAGTCGAAGCGGGAGGAAACGGAAAGCGGGCAGATCGGGCTGTTCGGCGGCGAGACCAGCAAGCCGGAACCTTTGCGCATGGCCGATACGCCCGACTGGCCGTTACTGGACCGGTTGTCGTTCGAGGCGGAGGCGGTTGGTTTCCACCTGACCGCGCATCCGCTCGATTCCTACGCACAGGCGTTACGCCGTCTTGGGGCGATCAAGACGAACGAGGTCGAGGCGCGGGCGCGCGCGGGGGTCACCCGTGTCAAACTCGCCGGCACGGTCGTCGCGACCAAAGAAAGGATCACCCGCACCGGCAGCCGCATGGCCTGGGTGCGGATTTCCGACGCGTCCGGCTCGATCGAGGTGACGTGTTTCAGCGAAGTCCTGGTGCGGTCCCGCGAAACCCTGGCGCAGGGCAACAATGTGCTGATTTCGGCGGAGGCGAAAATGGACGGGGATTCGGTGCGCCTGACCGCCAGCGACGTCACCCCGCTGGAACAGGCGGCGGCCTCCGCCGGCGCGTCGATCCGGGTGTGGCTGGGGGAAACGGAGGCAGTGCCGCATATTCGCGATTTGCTGGCGCGCGAAGGCGGCGGCAAGGGGCGGGTGATTTTGGTGCCGCGCCTTGGCGCGGAGCGGAGCGTGGAGATCGCCTTGCCCGGCGGTTACAGCGTCACGCCTCGGCTGACTCAGGCCCTGAGCGGGTTGCCGGGCGTGGAACGCGTGGACGAGATGTGACGGCTTTGTGCAGAACGCTCAAGGCTCCGGCCGAGTCGTCCATGGCCGTTCCCCTCAAAGCGTATCCAGAAGGGCGTCATGGGTTCGACGTTTCAGCGGTTTGTCACGCTCCCATGTTCAGCCGATTTCCTTGGTTCGGCAGGCGATGTTTCTTGGACATGCGTTATCATTACGGTTACGGTTACCCCTGTCGCCCAACGCCAGGAGCCCACCATGGCCGATCCCATTGAAGACGTTGCCGACGATTGGCAGCTTGCCAGCCTGATCGCCATCGCCGGCGGACTTGGCGGGGCGGCCGGTATGTTTTTCTTCGCCATCCAAAGCCGGAAACTCAATTCGCTCGAACCGATGATCTTCACCGCTGCGGGGGTCGGCATGGGCGGAAACGCCTCTGGCGTTCCCTACGACACCTTCCGCAACGCAATGCAGCGGCAATCGCTGGTTTTCAGCAACCTCCGCGTGCTGACGCCTTTTTCCATCCGGATGCTACACGCCAGCGCAGGCACCTATGTTGGTGGGAGTGTTGGCGTGCCCGTCGCAAACTACGGCTGGTCTCGCCTCGACGCCGGCCGCAACGGCGCTACATTCTTCACCTCGTCCGGCTGGGGCGGATCGGTGGGTTCCGGAACCGGTGCGGTTGCCTTGGCCGGCACCTGGTATTCCTTCAAGTTGAACGGCAATTCCATTAACCCGATACCCGCCTATGGGAGCGGCCTGGCGGGCGCGCTTGAGAGTTTTTGGGGGGAAATGGACCGCGGGATCCGAAACCTCTACGGCGCGCCCTAAGGCGACGCACAACAATAACTGCTCCGTTTGGCGCACCGCCGCCACACCCCGTCATGCTCCGCGAAGGCGGACCATCCACGATTTTGTCGAGACCGGTACCGCAAGACATGGATGGCCCGCCTTCCCTACCCCTATCGGCGAGAGCAGGTGTGTGTCCGCCAGGCGACTCGGTTATTATTGCGCGGCGCCTTAAAACGAGGAGCGGTCTTTGACCCGGACGCGGCCGCCGGTTGACATGGTTTGGTTCTCGCGCGAGGGCTGGCATCTGTCCCCAGCGCCCGCCGCATGACCACGCTTGTTGCCGTTTCCGTCCCGCTGTTGGACGCCCAACTCGGGCCGCCGCCACGGGAGCGGGTGCGGGC
>JAYWAX010000413.1:0-4426 GCA_043782125.1 Acetobacteraceae bacterium
CGTCGAGGAATTGGGCCGCGTCTACGAATCCCTGCTGGATCTGGAACCCGCGATCGCGGCGGGGCCGATGCTCCGATCCTCGCACGGGCGCCTGGAAACCGTCCTTCCCGCGCTCTACCCGCCCGGAAAAGGCGAGGAGCTGGTTCCGGACGGGCAATTCTTTCTCCGCACCGGGCTGCGGCGGCGCGCCGGCGGCGCCTATTATACACCGCATGCCTTCGTGCGGTTCCTGGTGCGAGAAACCCTGACACCCCTGATCGCGACGGCAATCGAAACCGCTGAGCCCGCGGCCATCCTTCGAATAAAAGTCGTCGATCCCGCGATGGGCAGCGGGCATTTTCTGGTCGAAGCCTGCCGCTTCCTGGCGGACGCGCTATACGAGGCCTGCCGCCGCTGCGACACGATCGCCACGCCGGACGCCCTGGCCCGTATCGACGCGTTGCCCGACCCTGACCATCGCCTCGCGGCCTATCTGCCCTCGCGCTGCCATGACCGTCCTGACTCCGGGCCGGAGCGAGAACGGGCGATGGCGATTTGCCGCCGTCTGGTGGCGGTCCATTGCCTCTACGGTATGGACAGCGATCCTATGGCCGTGGAACTCGCGAAACTGTCGATCTGGCTGGAATCCTTTGCCGAAGGCCTGCCGCTGACATTTCTCGATCATCGCCTGATATCGGGAGATTCGATCGCCGGTCCGTTCTTCCGGCAAATGTCGTACCTTCCGGTCGGCGGTGCCGAACTCGATCCGCTGCTGGCGCGCGGCGTCACCGATCGCCTTCAAGGCCTGATGCAAGCATCTATGCACGAAATCCACTGCCTGGAGGCGTCGATCGGCACCGTGCTCGCCGATACTAGCGCGAAGGAGACCGCCAAACGCCGCCTTGACGCGCTCCTGTCGCCGCTGCGCGCCCTGGCGCGCGCATGGTCTGGTGCGGTGGCGTCTGGCGCGCGGGAGGCGAACGACGCCTGGCTCGGCCTGGCTCGATCCGTCGCCGAAACCGGCGTCCTGCCGCACACGCTCCATCGGGACCAACTGCGCCTGCTGGCGAACGGTGCCGCCGCGTTACCGTTGGACCTGATGTTTCCGGAAATCTTTCACGGCCCCACGGGCGGCTTCCATGCCGTACTGGGCAATCCGCCCTGGGATGTCGTCCATTACCAGACCAAGGAATTTTTGGCGCGGTACGATCCCGCCGTCATGGACGCGCCGACCAAACGCGAACGCGACACAATCGAGCAGGCGCTGCTTCGCGATCCCGCCATCGCCGCCGGGTTCGCGCGGTATAAGATCGAATTCGTCGAACGGAAGCGCCTTTGCGACCGGATGTTTCCGCGCACCGGGCCGCAGGGTTCCGTCGATCTGTTCCAGATTTTCACAGAGCGCATGCTGGATTGCGTGGGCAAGGGTGGGGCGCTGGGTGTCGTCGTGCCGTCCTCGCTGCACGCGAACGAAGGCACCGCCCATCTGCGCAAGAAACTCATGTCGCGGCTGCGCCTGGAAAGCTGCTTTTGTTTCGAAAACCGCAAGAAGCTCTTCGACATTCACGGCCGTCAGAAATTCTCTTTGATCGTCGCTCGCGATCCCGGCCCAACGGACTCGTTTCGCTGCGCATTCTATCTCGACGGCGTCGCGGCTCTGAACGAACCGGAGCGCGTCATGTCCTATAACCGCAACTTCGTCACCGCGACCGGCGGAGAGCCGGAAACATTTCTCGAATTGCGCGGCGCCGCCGATCTGGCGATCGCGCGGCATTTATTCGTTGGCAGGACAGACATGAAGACATGGCTGAACGAGCATAAGATCGTGTTCGGCCGGGAAGCCCACATGACCGACGATTCCCACCGCTTTTCACCGATCGGCACAGGCGACGCGCTGCCGCTGCATGAAGGCAAAACATTCCATCAATACACCGACCGCTGGAAGGCTGCCCCGCGCTACGCTCTGCTTCACAACGCGATCGCGGGCAAGCCCGCGTGGCTCCGCGCTTCCGGGCATTTCCGCCTTGTGTTTCGTGAAATTGCGCGATCTACCGACGAACGCACGATGATCGCGGCGATCATGCCGCCCGGTCACCTCTTCGGCCACAAAGCCACATGCGAGAAAACCCCATGGGCGCGCCCCGCCTCGGCGGCGTTGACCCTGTGCGCGATCTTCAATTCCTTCGTCTTCGACTGGTGCGTGCGCCAAAAAACCGCGGCCAGCATGAGCCTGTTCATGCTGAACGCTTGCCCAGTACCCGATCTTTCTCAGGCTGCGGCTCACTTTCTGGCCGTTGGCGCCTTACGATTATCCAGTAACCACAGCGGATACGAGCCGCTCTGGCGCGGGCAATTTGGCGACGGGCACCGGTTTCCGTCGCAACCGGAAACCCCCGAGACACGTTCGTTACTGCGCGCGGCGCTGGACGCGACTGTGGCTCATGGCTATGGCCTGACTCGCGATGGATACCTTCGCATCCTGTCCAGCTTTACGCACAAATCCAACGCTTCGGCACCGGATCGATGTCTGGCGGCTTTCGACGCGTTGACCCAGGATGCATGCGCTTTCCTGAAATCGTGATTTTCGGAAAAGACCCCGCGCCAAATGCCATATCCAGGCCCGGCCGCGTGACCCATCGCGTTAACCCGCGATCGCAAGCGCCACGGCTTCCCCAACCTTGATCCCATCCACCCCAGCCGACAAAATACCTCCCGCATACCCCGCGCCCTCGCCCGCCGGATAAAGACCCATCGTGTTCAAACTTTGAAAATCCTTCCCGCGCGCGATTCGCAACGGCGACGACGTCCGCGTTTCCACCCCCGTCATCACCGCGTCTGCCATCGCGAACCCCGAAATACGCCGATCGAATTGCGGCAATGCCTCCCGGATCGCCTCAATCGCGTAATCCGGCAAACAGGCGGCCAGGTCGGTCATCCGCACGCCCGGTTGATACGATGGCATCACCGACCCCGGCGCGGTGGACGCCCGCCCAGAAAGAAAATCCCCCACAAGCTGACCCGGCGCCACGTAATCCCCGCCGCCCGCGACAAAGGCGAGCGACTCCCAATGCCGCTGAAATTCCATCCCGGCCATCGCCCCGCCGGGATAATCCGCGGGTGTGATTCCCACAACGATCCCCGCATTGGCATTGAATTCCGCACGCGAATACTGACTCATCCCGTTCGTGACGACCCGGCCCGGCTCCGAGGTTGCCGCGACCACCCGCCCGCCCGGACACATGCAGAAGCTGTAAACGGAACGGCCGTTCTTCGCGTGATGCACCAGCTTGTAATCCGCCGCCCCAAGTAACGGATTTCCCGCGAAGCGTCCGAACCGTGCACGGTCGATCAGCGCCTGCGGATGTTCGATCCGAACGCCAATCGAGAACGGCTTCGGTTCCATGAACACGCCACGCGCGTGCAGCATGGCGAACGTTTCGCGCGCGCTATGCCCGATCGCCAGCACGACCCGGTCTGTCGCGATCGTTTCGCCGCTTTCCAGTTCGACCGCGCGCACCCGGCGCGACCCATCCGCCGCGGTCGCGATATCGATGTTCGACACTTTCGCGCCGAACCGGTATTCGCCGCCCAACGCCTCGATCTTCGCGCGCATGGCCTCGACGATCGTCACCAGCCGGAACGTGCCGATATGCGGTTTCGCCGACCACAATATCTCCTCTGGCCCGCCCGCCGCGACGAACTCCGTCAGTAGCTTGCGGCCGAGATCGCGGGCGTCCTTGATCCCGCTGTAAAGCTTGCCATCAGAGAACGTGCCCGCGCCACCTTCGCCATATTGTGCATTGCTTTCCGGCACCAGCACGCCCCGGCGCCATAGCCCCCAGGTATCTTTGGTCCGCTCTCGGACGATTTTTCCACGTTCCAGAATAATCGGCCGGAACCCCATTTCTGCCAGCACCAGACCGGCGAACAGCCCGCAGGGTCCGCTGCCGATCACCACGGGGCGCGACGCCAGCCGCGCGGGCGCCCGCGTCACCTGGCGATAATCCGTATTGGGGATGGGTCCGATTTGCCGGTCCTCCGGCGGCACCGCGCCGGGCACTGTCACATCGATCGAATATACAAGCTGTATAGCGTCCCGCCGCCGCGCGTCGTAACCCCGCCGCGCGACCGACCAGGTCAACGCCGCAGCCTCGTCCAGACACAGACGCGCCCGGATCGCCTGCGCCAGCGCAGCGTCGTCGTGATCGACCGGCAGGCGCAGTTCGGTGAGGCGCGGCATCAGCCGTTGGGCGTCATGACAAAAATCTGGCTCGGTTCCTCGCGGAAGTCCCGGGTTCGATTCAGGCGCGCTGTCATCGCCTCGATATAAGGCGCGGTCGCGCAGAGCTGTTCGAAGTGCCGTTCGTTCAGCGTCAGCCCGGAGCGGCGGCAGATATCGGCGATGCGGTCGCGTTCCGCCAAGCCGATCTTCGCTGTCGCGGGCGGC
>JAYWAX010000414.1:0-12215 GCA_043782125.1 Acetobacteraceae bacterium
AGCGTGCTCTGGATCACCGCCAGCCCGGCGCCGGAAATCGTCCCGCCCGCGTTGTTGATCAGTGGCGCGCCGCTGCCTGTCAGCGTGATCTGGCCAGTGATCATCCCGTTGTTCTGCACCGGTGTTTTCGACTCGAACGCGCCCAGGTTGAGGGTGCCCAGGTTGATCAGGGAAACGCCGGTCATGACGTCGGTGGTATCCAGCGTCACGATCACGCCCGCATCGATTTGCAGCGTCGTATATTGCACAGACCCCGCCGCGTTGAACCCGGTCAGCGAGAACGGCCCGCTGGCGATTTCCAACGTATTGCCACCAGTGCCGCCCGCGATCCCGCCCGAGAACACCGCGCCTTTACCGGTCACGACCCGGTCTCCACCCGCCAGCACAACGGCGCCAGATATGGTGCCGAGATTGCTCACCGTTTCGCCCGCGCCCGCGGCGACGATGCTCCCGGTGACCAGGTTGCCCGCCAGGTTGTTCAGCGCACCCGCGCCGGTCAGCGTGGTGTTGTTCGACAAAGTCGCCTGATTGACGAAGGTGCCGGCGATCGACACCAGCGCGCCGCCCCAGGTGTTGGACGCGTTGGACGTAACCGTGACGCCGCTGTCGATCAGAAGGGTCGAGTACTGGACCGGCGATGTCGGCGCGTTAAAGCCGGTCAGCGCGAAGGGGCCAGAGGCGATTTCCAGCGTATTGCCGCCGCCGCTGCTGAAGATGCCGCCCGAGAACACCGCGCCCGCGCCCGTCACGATCTTGTCGCCGCCCGCCAGGTTCACCGCGCCCGCGATCGTGCCAAGGTTCGACACGGTCTCGTTCGCCGCCGTCGCGGTGACGGAACTGCTCAGTTGCGCCCCCGCACCGACTTTCAGCGCGCCCGCGCCGGTGATCTTGGTGCCACCCGCGATAACCGTGCCGCCGGTGGTGAGGATCAGCGACCCGGTGGCGCTGGCGCCATTCCCCAAAGCGATCGTGCCGCCGCCGGTAATGGTCAGAACGCCGCCGCCGCCAACCGTCACCACACCCGCGCCGGTGCCTTGCGCGCCCGCCGTCAGGCTGGCCGCCGTAAAGGCCGCGCCGCCAAGCACCGACAGCACGCCCGCGCCCAGATCGCCGACGATCGCCGAGCCAGTCAATGTCAGGTTGGTCCCCGCGCCGTTCAGCAAAACGTTACCGCTGCCGCCACCCACCCCCGCCGCGTCGAGCGTGGTCGCGACCGCCGTCGCCCCGTTGGTCATTTGCAGGATGCCCGATCCGGACCCGCCAATCTGCATCAGACCCGTGACGTTCAACAACGACGCCGCACCGGACACCGTCACCCCGGACCCGGACGCGTTCGCTGTATTGGCGATGGTCAGGCCCGCGAGGCCCGCGACCGCGCCCGGCGTCGCGACCACCGTGCCGCCGCCTGAAATCGACAGCGATCCAAGCCCCGCGTCGCCAACGATAAAGCGGCCGGTATTGCTGAGCAGGGATTTGGCACCGCTCACCGACACGAAGCCGCTGGCACCCACGTTCTGGCCGATTTCCACGCCCTCGGACGTATCGACCGCGTTGTTGCCCGCGATGGCCGTCGCGCCGTTCAGGATCGAGAACGTGCCGAACCCGCTGAGCCCGACGGCGAGCTGACCCGTGGCCTGCAGCCGCGACGTCGTGTCCGTCAGTGTCACCGCGCCCGAGGCCGCGGCGCTGCCGCCCACGACAAACGCCATATCCCCCGCAAACGGCGTCGCCGCCACCACTGTCCCGCCCTGGGCGATCCGCATGCCGCCCGTGCCCGTGGCACCAATGGCGATCCCGAACCCGTTGCCGTCGATCTTCGCGCTTGCGCCGATCGCATCGAGCTCGCCGGTCGCGAGCACGCCCGCGCCAACCTGGATGGCGAACGTCCCGGCGCTGGCAATCCCGGTGCCATCGGCTTTCAACAGGCCGCCTCTGCCAACCGTGACGATCCCGGACCCCGCCACGATCGACGAACCGGCCAGCACAATGTTGCCGCCAAGCGTGGAAATCGTGTTGCCCGCGACAAGCGAGATACTCTGGCCAATCTGCACAGTTGTGGACGCTTCCGCCGTGCCGCCGGTGTTGATCGACAGCATGCCCGTGGTGCCGTTGCGTCCCACGGAAATCGCGCCTTGGCTGAACAGGACGCCGCTGGCCGTGACCTGAACATTGCCCGACCCGCCGGTCTGCAACGTCGCGCCGGCCGCCACCGTGCCATTGCCGGACCCGATCGCGAAGTTGGCGATGCCAACCGAGTCGGTGTTGACGATCAAACTGCCGCTGTTCTGGATCTGAACGTTCGCGGACCCCTCGCGCCCGATCACCGCCAGACCGGCAACCGTGAACTTCGATCCGGCGTCGGTGACCAGCAGGCTGGCGTCGGCGAAGCGGCCCATCGCCAGGCCGGCGTTGGAATTCGAATCGGCGGTGCCAACCGCCACGCTGCCGCCCTGGCTGACCGTCAGCACCCCGTTGCCGTTATGGCCGATCGAGATGGGATTGATGTTCGTGTCCAACAACGCGCCCGCGCCGCTGACGGTCATAATGCCGCTCGCCAGCGCCGAGGGGCCGGTGACGGTGTTGTTGGTACCGCCAAGCTGGACCGCGAAAGTCGCGGTCTGCGGCGCCTCTGTCACCTTGATCGTGCCGCCCGCGCCGATGTTGACGGAACCGGTGCCGCCGTAAATCGTGCCGTTGGTGGCAGCCGCGAAGCCCGCCGTGAAGCCGGAGACCGTGGTCACCAGGCCGCCGGTCACGTTCAGCACGCCGGACGCGCCCGCGCCGCCGATGGTGAAGTTGCTCTGGTTGGTCAGGGTGCCGCCGCTCAGGACGTTGACCACGCCCTGGCCGCCGGTCGCGGCGAAGCTCGCGTTGCCGACGCCGATCTGCATGCCGGTGCCGCCCGCGGCCGCGTTGGTCACGTTGACGATGCCGCCGTTGCTGACCGTCATCGCGCCCTGGCCGCCAGCGGCGAACTGGACGAAGCCCTTCAGGTTCAGGGTGGACGCACCGGCGGCGCCCGTGCCGGTGACGGAAATGCCCGCATCGCTGCCCGCATTGAACGCCGCGCTCAGCACGTTGCCGGCGGCGTTGTTGGTCGATCCCGCATTGATCGTGCCGCCGCCCGACGCGGTCAGCCGGGCGATGCCCGCGCCCATGTTGATGCCGTTGGTGTTCAGATCGAGCAACGAGCCCGCGCCGCTGACCAGCACGGCGCCAACACTCGCGCCAAGCGCGCCCGACGCGGCGCTCCCGCCGATTGACAGCGCGGTCCCGGTCCCGGCGGCGAGCGTCGATGTCGCCACGCCGCCGCCGGTCACCGCCAGCGTGCCACTGCCGCCAGCATTGCCACCAATGGAATTGAACGTGCCGCCGAACTGCAATGTGCCGCCCGTGCCGATGGACACCGAACCCGCGCCACTCCCGCCGATCTGCAGGCTGGCCGCCGAGATCGCGCCGTTGTTCAACGCCGCCGTCCCCGACCCGCCGGTGAAAGCACCCAGGGCCAACTGTCCCGTTGTGGAAACCGTGCCGCCGGTGACCGACAACGAACCCGCGCCGCCCTGTCCGATCTGTAAGCTGTTCGCGGAGATCTTGCCGCTCGCAAGGGAGATTGTGCCGCTACCGCCCGTATTGGCCCCGGATGTCAGGGTCCCCGCCGTTGTCACGGTGCCCGATGTCACCGCCAGCGTGCCCCGGCCCTGACCGCCGACCTGAATCTGATTGAACGTCGTGACGGCGATGGTGCCGCCATTGGTGACGGTGACGGTGCCCTCGGACCCCGCGTTCTGTCCGATGTTGAAATTGCTGCCATCGGTCACCGTCGCGGCATCGACGCCAAGGATACCGACGCCGCCATTGCCCACGATCAGGCCGGTGCCAATCGACCATGCCGCGCCGCCGGTCACCGTCCCCGAACCGAAACCGCCCAACAGGCCGCCAAACTGCGCCAATCCGCCGGTCGCGAGCGACGCGCCGTTCGAGACCGTCAGATACCCGGTCGAGCTGGCCTGACCGTTTCCGCCGCCGTTGAAGCCAACCACCAGGCCGCCCAGAGACTGGCCATTGATGGGGGTGCCGGCCTGTTCGCTCCATTTGGTGCCAACCCCGGTCACAATCAGCGAACCCGACTGACCATTCCCAGACGACACATTGTCGCCCCCCGTCACGATCTGCGATCCGCCCTGGGCCGTGACCGTGACACCGTTGGCGCCGACGTTGCTGAGGAACGCCCCGTTACCCGCCGCGTTCAGCGTGGTGCCGTTCAGGATTGTGTTCTGGTAAAATCCGACGCCGAACGGCACGAACGGCGGGTTGGGTTGACCGGCGACCGTCAAAGTCGCGTGGTCGAAGACCCAGGTTCCGAAATTGGTACCGCCGAAATTGCCGATATTCAGACTCAGCGCGCCGCCAATGCCGGTGACAGTGCCGGGTGTGTTGCTGAAGGAGACCTGATTGTTGGTGGTGGGGACGGTGTTCCCCTGCCAGTTGGCCGCCGTGGAGTAAAGCGTGCTTGTCGCGCCGGTCCAGTTAAAGAACGCCGGTTGCACCTGAATAAAAGCCAGGCCGTCGCTGAAGTCCGTCCCGGTGGAGAATGTCTGGCCCGATCCCCCGGCGAAGACCACGTTGGTCAACTGGTAACTGCCGGCCGTGGTGTTCACCGTCACCGTGCCTGGGCCTGTAATCGCGGCGCTGACGATCGTCATGCCCGCGCCGAATTCGATTTTGTCGCCCGTGGACAGACCCGTAATCGCGTTCGGCAGGCTGGCGCCCGGCGCGGCCAGGATCAACTCGCTGCCCGTGCCGAACTGAATCGCCTGAGTCACGGCAGGCAGCGTGTCCAGCCGCATCAGACTGTTGGCGCCCATCTGCAACGTGCCCGTGCCGGTGATGCTGCCTTGGATCTCCAACGTGCCAGCCTGGAAGCCACTTGGCGCCGTCGCGCTGCTGCCCAGAATCAGCCCATTATTGACGACCCCGGCCGCGATCAGCCCACTGCCGACGATCGAATGCCCGTTTTCGAGGTTGATCGCGCCGAAAACAAAAGTGCCGGAGTTGCCGATGTCGATCCCGGACCCGAAGGCGGCGTCGACGGACACGGTGGACCCAGCCCAGATCGCCATCGCGCCGGTCACCGTCAGGCGGCCGCCGGTGCCGATGCTGGCGCGGTTGGAGAAGCTGCTCTGCGGGCTGAAGAACGATCCGCCCAGGGACAAGGTGTTGGTCGTCGCGACCGCTGTGTTTTGCACCGACAGCGTGCCCACGCCGTTATTGCCGAGCTGTATACCGTTGCTGGCGGTCAACGCGGACGCGGAGCCGGTGACGGAAATCGTGCCCGAACTGTTGTTGTTACTGCCCGCGAACAGACCACCCGCCGTGCTGACGTTACCGCTGGACACCGTCAGGGCGCCGGAGCCGCTCGATCCAACCGTTATCGCCGCGGCAGAAATCGTGCCGGTATTGAGTGTCACCGCACCGGAGCCGCCAAAGGACGAACCAATCGTCAGGGCGCCCGCATCCGAGACCGTGCCACCCGCGCTGACGGCCAGCGTGCCGGCGCCAAAATTTCCAACGACGATGCCGCTGCCGCCAGAACCGGCGGACAACGTCCCGCCGGCGACCGAGACAGACCCGGAACCGCCAAAAGACGAGCCAATGAACAGCGCGCCAGTACCCGCGGCCGTGCCGACGCCAAGCGACCCGCCGCTCCCGACGGTCAGGGCGCCGCTGCCCGCGGAGCCAACCGTCACGCCCGCCGTGCCGCTGGTCGTCAGCACCGCGCCCGCGCCGGAAATGGCAACGGTGCCGGAACCGCCTGCGTTCGACCCGACAAACGCGCCGCCGCCCGCGAGGGAGACAGTGCCGCCCGTGGAAATGGACAGCGTGCCCACCGCGCCGCTGTTCACGCCGACAGAGAGACCGTTGGTGGTCGCGCTCTCGGTCACGATCCCGCCCGCGACGGTCATTGTGCCGGAACCGCCGGAGCTCTGCCCGATTATAATCCCGGCCGTGCCGGTCAGGGCGATCGTGCCCAGGGTGTTGACCGACACGATACCGGTGCCCGCGTTCCCAACGGTGAGGCCGGTCGTGGCGATCCGCAGCGCCGCCGCCGCAGCCGTCCCGCCGACCACGAGCGTGCCCGCCGAACCCGTCCCGGACCCAACCGTCACGAAACCGGTTCCGTTCACGTTGATCGACCCGTTATCCGCGACCGTGACCGTCCCTTTGGACGCCGATCCGATCGTCAGCCCGCCGGCCGCGGCGATCGTGCCGCTGGCCGCGGCAAAGTTCAGCGCCGCCGCCGCACCGGACCCGCCGACCACGATCGTGCCCGACGAGGACCCGGTCAGGGAGGTGCCGACACTGATCCCGCCGATGTTCTCGACGATCGTGCCGCCATTGAGGATGCTCAGCAGCCCCTGGCCGCCCTGGCCGACCGACATGTTGGCCAACAACGAAATCCCGGAACTGGCGCCGCTGACCAGGATTGTTCCGGTCGCGCCCGCCGTTTGCCCGACGCCGATGCCGCCGAAGGTGGCGATCGTGCCGTTGCTCAGAAATGTGCCGTTGGCGCCGATCGCCACACTGCCGCCGCTAAGGACCGACAACACGCCGCTGCCCAGACGGCCAACGCCGATACCGCCGCCCAGACCGTTGACCGCCAGGTTCCAGAACCCGCCGGACGCGATCGTAACGTTGCCCGCGCTTGCGATGTTGTTGCCCAGCGTCGCGCCGGTGCCTTGTTCCGTCAGCGTCGCGCCGTTTTGCACCAGCACGTTCGCCGCCATCGCCATCGGCGGCGGCGTCAGGCCGGCCGGCGTGTTGGACGGCAAATCGTTGAAACCAACGATTATGTTGCCGCGGGCGTTCAGCGGGTCCCCCGGATCGATCGTGTCGGTCCAACTCGCCCCTGGGCCGCTCAGGATCAACGACCCCGCAGAGGTCGGGCCCGAACCCAACAGCGTCCGCGTGTCCGTGACGGTCCCGTGCCCGGCGATGCCGTCGCCGGTCACGATCACGGTCGCGGGCAGGCCCGCGCTGTCGTTGCCGATCGTGATGTTCCCGCCACCGCCCGCCGGGCCGGGCGGGCCCGCGAGCAACGCGCCATTGACCGTCAACGTTCCCGCCGCGATCTGAACTGCGGCGCTGTTCCCCTGTTGAAACGCCAGCGTGCCGGCCGTCGCCGCGAAATTGGCATTCGGACGCCCGGTCAACGAAACCGTGCCCCCCGCGTCGATCGTCACCGTCGATTGTGTGCCGAACGTTCGCAGGAACGACGAGGTCAGCGTCGACCCGTTCGCGACCTGAAGCTTGCCCGCGTAAACATTGGCGCTCCCCGGAGTCGCCGAGGTGTTGCTCGTGATCTGCAATGTCGCGTGCGGATCGATCAACGCGATACCATGCACCGAGACCGGTACGACCCCGGTATTGAGTAAGAAGGAACCGACCGGCGTGCCGGCTGTCGCGACCGCGCCGATCAAGGCGGTGTCGTTCGCGCCGGGGATCGTTCCGTTGACCCAGCTCGCCGCGCTTTGCCAGGCGCCGGGCGTGTTGCTCGATGCCGGAAAAACCCGGTTGGTGGTCAGCACGGTGTCCGTCGTGCCGTTGACGACGATGCTGCCGACCGTGATCCCGTTGGCGATCCCGCCGTTGACCGCGGTCGCGCCGCCGGTCATTCCGTTGGCCGCGAGGAACAGTTCTCCAAGAATCGCGCCGCCCACCGCTTCCAGGGTCAGCAAATCGGTGATCGGGTTGTAATCGATCGTGCCGATCGCCAGCGAAGCGCCAAGGTCGATCGTGTCGCCAGCCTGAAATCCGATCACGGGGCCGCTGAACGCGCCAAGATTGTCGATTTTCAGCGTGTTGCCGGCGGTGGAGTCCAAAAACGCATAGCGTGGGCTGGTGCCGCCCGGCAGCGCGCCGTTCACCAGCGGATAGCTCGCCTGGGTTTCCAACGTGCCGCCGGCCTGGATGACATTGAACCCGGCGACCCCGGCATACCCGCCGGGAATCGACGACGGCGACACCAGAATCCGCACCGTCCCGCCATTGGCGATCACGGAGCCGGAATTGAACATCTCCGACGACGCGCCGATGTTGATCGCGATGCTGTTGCCCGCGTTCGCCTGGATCGTGCTGCTGTTATAAAAATACCCCGGCGAAACCACGGTCCCCGCCGCCGTCGTGCCGATGTTGATCGTCAACGTGCTGCCCGCCGCGCCGGCGGCGAGGATCGTCCCCGAATTGGCGAAATTGCCCAAAGCTTCGATCGTGGAAACGGTAACGGCCGCGGTGCCGGAATTGGTGGTCAGCAGCGACTTCGTATCCAACGACGGGGCCGTCACCGCGCCGCCGGCAACGAGTCCCACCGAGGAGTCGCCCGCGAAATTCAGCCGTCCATTCCCCAGGACCAGCGTGTTCTGCGTGAGCTGACCATTCCCCAGCAGCATCGTGCCGCCATTGATCAGAATGCCGGTGTCGCCCGGTCCGGGCGGTCCGCCGATCGGAGCCCAGTCGATGGGGTTGTTGGCAAAGGCCGCGATGCCGGATCCGACATTCCAGGTATAGGTCGCCATTGGGCAGTCTCCCCTTGGCCCGTGCTGCCGGGCCCGGCCAGTGGCGCGAACAAAGTCGAAAATCCGCAACCATGAGTAATTTCAGGGCATATGTTAACAAAGAATTTACCGATGCGCGAGACCTGGAACCGCAGCGAACGCTGTTTTATTAACGGGACGGAACGCATAAATAATGCCCCTCCACCACAACCCAGAGGCGTAGGCCCGGGAGACTGACGGAATCGAGCCGCGAGTCAGGGGAAATACATAGGTGTGCAATGCCCAGGGCAATCGCTTGAACGGCACCGCTGTGCCTGTTCCCGACATGGCACGGCTCGACCGGGCCATCCGGAGCGGCAACAACTCGCGACAGAGGGCACCGGATGGTCCCACGCGGCGATTTCTTCGCGAATGGAGCCGCCGGCGCCGGTTCCGATGGCCCGGTCGAGCCGTGCCATGACGGGGAAAGACTCGCGGCCACATGCAAGCGATTGCCCTGATGCATTGCCAGGCACCCGAATGATCGCCTCCTGGCACCGCAGCCAGAGCCAATTTTTCGGATGACCGCAACGGCGCCCGCCCGCGTGGACCGGGTAAAACATTACGTTGAAAAAATGTCGCCCGCGGCGCCCGCTCCGTCTCCTCCGCCCAGTCTCCTCCGCCCGGTCTCCCCCGCCTTGTCTCCCCCGGCCGGTCTCCCCCGGCCGGTCTCCCCCGCCCAGTACCTCGTCCGTCCCACTCGCCCGCCGGTCAGGCCCGGCTGGACGGTCCTTGCCGGCGCGCTTCCTCGACCGCGCGGTAAAGATACCAGGTCGCGAACGACCGGTACGGCGACCAGGCCAGTCCCAGTTCCGCCAAAGCCTTGGGTTTCGGTTGCGCCTCCAGTTCGAATAAAACCTTGTAGCCCTCTCGCACGCCAAAATCGTCGACCGGCAGCACGTCCGGGCGGCCAAGCGTGAAAATAAGCAACATCTCAACGGTCCAGCGGCCGACACCGCGAATGGCGGTCAACCGCTCGATCAAGGCCGCGTCGGTCAGCCGCGCGGCGCTGCTGCGCGCGGGCACGGTGCCGTCCAATGTCTTCGCGCAAATGTCCTGAATCGCTGCCAGCTTCGCCGCCGAAAAGCCGCATCCGCGCAACACGTCCGCCTGCACGTCCAGTACCCGCGCCGGGGAGGGAAAATCCTCGTCCGGAAACAGCGCGACGAAACGGCCCAGAATGGCTTCCGCCGCCTTGCCGTGCAGTTGCTGATGGGCAATGGCGCGCACCAGCGCCTCATACAAACCCCGTTTGCGCTCCACACCCAGCCTGGGCGCCCCGACGCGCCGGATCAGCGCCGCAAACCGCGGGTCGGCGCTGCTTAAATGGCGAATGGCTTCGCGTGACATGGCGTCAGTGTGGACGGCGAAGGGCCGCGCGTGCAACCATGCCCCCGCGCGGCGCCAGACCGCGCGCCGCCGTGCCCGGAACGACCATGCCAGAATTCCCCAACCCCGCCCGCGACCGGGAGGAAGCCGATCGCCGCACCGCCGGCCTCGCCGCGATCGTGGTCGTGCTGCTGCTGCTGGTCGGCGGCCTGGTGCTGGCGAAAACCCTTCATCGAACCAGTCACGTGGAAGACTGCCTGCTCGCGGGACGGCGCGACTGCGACCGGCTGCTGACCACGCCGCGCTGAGCCCCGGGAGACGCCTGGGCTTTTCCCCGGACCCGACGAGGGCTTCGCCCCTCGACCCCACCAGGGACCCGGTCCCTGGACCGCGATCGGTGGGGGAGATAAAGAAGGGGGCCTACACAGACGTTGAAAATTCCTCGATGGCCCCCTTCTTCATCGCCCCCAATAAACGGCATCCAAGGCCCAGCCTTGGCGGGTTCGAAGGGCAGCGCCCTCGCGGGGTCCAGGGCGGAGCCCAGGCGCCTCCCCAGCCTCAGCACGGCGCGGTCGGCCACCGGCCCGGTGTTGCAATGCCGCAAGACAATGCTATGGACCCCTGGCTGCCTGGGGACGACCCGCGGGGAGGCTGGCGACGGCTTTGGGGCAGCGGTCATAGGGAAGGTGAAACGCGACAATGAGCGCATCGACATCGGGGGCCGGCACGACCGGTCCGAACCGCGCGATGACCAGCGACGAAAAGAAAGTCATTCTGGCATCGTCTCTGGGAACAGTCTTCGAGTGGTACGATTTCTATCTTTACGGCTCGCTCGCCGTCATCATCGGCGCCAAGTTCTTTGGCCAGTTCGATGAAACGACGCGATCGATCTTCGCGTTGCTGGCGTTCGCGGCGGGCTTTCTGGTGCGGCCCTTCGGCGCGCTGGTGTTCGGCCGTCTGGGCGATCTGGTCGGGCGGAAATACACCTTCCTGATCACCATTCTGATCATGGGGTCCTCCACCTTCGTCGTCGGTATCCTGCCGACCTCCGACAGCATCGGTCTGTCGGCCGCGGTCATTCTGATCGTGCTGCGCATGTTACAGGGGCTCGCGCTTGGCGGCGAATACGGTGGCGCCGCGACCTATGTCGCCGAACACGCCCCCGCAGGACGGCGCGGCTTTTATACCAGTTGGATCCAGACCACCGCGACATTGGGCCTGTTCCTGTCGCTGATCGTCATCCTGACCACCCGTTACGCCATCGGCGAGCAAGAATTCCTGGCCTGGGGCTGGCGCGTGCCGTTCCTGCTGTCCGTCCTGCTGCTCGCGGTGTCCGTCTGGATCCGCATGCAACTGTCGGAAAGCCCGGCGTTCCTGAAGATGAAGGCCGAGGGCACCCATTCCAAGGCGCCGCTCACCGAGGCTTTCGGCCAGTGGTCCAACGCCAAAGTGGCGATCCTGGCGCTGGTCGGCCTGGTCGCAGGCCAGGCGGTGGTCTGGTACTCCGGCCAGTTCTACGCCCTGTTCTTTCTGACGGCGACGCTGAAGGTCGATGGTCCTACGGGCAATCTTCTGGTGGCATGGTCGCTCGCTCTGGGCACCGGCGGCTTCGTGCTGTTCGGCTGGCTGTCGGACAAGATCGGCCGCAAGCCGATCATTCTCGGTGGCTGCCTGATCGCCGCCGTGACCTATTTCTCCGTCTTCGCGTTCATCGCCGAAACCGCCAACCCCGCGCTCACCAAGGCGCAGGAAACGGTGAAGGTCGCGGTGATCGCCGACCCGGCGGAGTGTTCGTTCCAGTTCAACCCGGTCGGCACGGCGAAATTCACCTCGGGCTGCGACATTGCGAAGGGGACGCTGTCGCGCGCCTCCGTCGTTTATGTGCAGCAAGACGCACCGGCCGGCACTGCGGCCACCGTGAAGATCGGCGACAAGACGATCGCCGCGAAATCCGCGACCTTCGCCAAGGAAATCGCGGAAACGCTGACCGCGGTCGGTTATCCCGCCGCGTCCAACCCCTCGGTCGTGAAAATGGCGCATCCGCTGGATATCTTCCGGGCGCAGCCGTTCAAACTGGTGATGGCGCTGACGTTCCTGGTGATCCTGGTCACCATGGTCTACGGGCCAATGGCGGCGGCTCTGGTTGAATTGTTCCCAACCCGCATCCGCTACACCTCGATGTCGTTGCCCTATCACATTGGCAACGGCTGGTTCGGCGGCCTGTTGCCCGCAACAGTGCTGGCAATGAACGCGCAGAACGGCAGCATCTATTTCGGGCTTTGGTATCCGATC
>JAYWAX010000415.1:0-4363 GCA_043782125.1 Acetobacteraceae bacterium
CCTATGTCTCGCCGCCCAACGGTCGGGCGCGTAGCTCAGCGGTAGAGCATTCGCTTCACACGCGAAGGGTCACAGGTTCAATCCCTGTCGCGCCCACCATTTTCTCTTTCGTTGGTTCGAATCCCGGGTTCAGCCGAGTAACGCGCGGATCGCTTCCAATTCAGCCAGGATTTCGATCAGCGCGGCACGCAGGCGCCTGACCTCTGGATCGGCGCGGCGGTGCGTGCTGGCGCGGAGCGACGCGGCGGGCCTGGCTGCGGTCAGTTCCAGGCCCGGGATCAGCAGCTCGGCGCCATTGGCGGGCGAGCGGGCGTCATGCGGGCCGGTGTGCTCTGCTTCGGCGGCGGCGCGTTCCTCGGCGGGGGCGGGGGGAATGTCCTCGGCCAGATGGCCGCCGCCTTCGCGCAGCAGGCGCTGGACGCCCTTGATCGTATAGCCCTGGGTGTACAGCAGATTGGCGATGCGGCGCAGCAGGGCGATGTCGCCGGGCCGGTAGTAACGCCGCCCGCCGCCGCGCTTCATCGGGTTCACCTGGGGGAATTTGGTTTCCCAAAAGCGCAGGACATGCTGCGGAATATGGAGATCGTCCGCGACTTCACTGATCGTGCGGAAGGCGTTGGGGGCTTTTTTGACTTTGGTCTTGCCGTGGGCTTCGCCAGCTTCGTCCAATTCGGGGGCGAGGGCGGGGTTTGAGGAGCCGGGGTTTGGCAGGTCCGGGTTTGGCGAGTTTTGGGGCGCGCCGCCGGCGGCGGGGCCGGTTTCAGTCGTCATCGTCCGTCTCGGCGGCGGTGCCACCGTTGATCCGGGTCCGCAGAACGTGGCTGGGGCGGAACACCAGCACGCGGCGCGGCTGGATCGGCACTTCCTCGCCGGTTTTCGGATTGCGCCCGATGCGGCGGCCTTTCTGGCGGATCGAAAAGGTTCCGAAGCCGCTGATTTTAACGGATTCCCCGGCTTCCAGCGTGGTGCTGACGCGGCTCAGGACGATCTTCAGCAGATCGGCGCATTCGTTTCGCGACAGCCCGACCTCTGCGTGGATGGTGTCGGCCAGATGGGCGCGGGTGACGGTCAACATACCCCAACATTACGGGCGGCTTTTGGCAGCGTCAACAAACCGTGGAGAAAATCGCTCAGGATCAGGGGGTTGTCACTCTGAACGCCACGGTTTGAGTGCTGCGGTCTGAACGGCGTGCACTGAACGGCCCGCCCCGAACCGTGCCCCCCAAACCGCGCGCCCCCTGGGCACTGCGCGGGAAGGCGTGTTTGTGGGATGATGCGGCATGAGCGAACCCGACCCCATTCCGGTCCCCGTGCCGCTGCTGGACGCGACGTTGGTGCCGCCGCCGAAGGATCGTGTCAGGGCGCTGAAGCGGCATCTGATCCGGTCGTTGCGCGCGTTACGCGAAGCGAAACGGCCGGACCGGCTGATCCAAAAGACCGCGCCTGTTCCCGCCGGCTTCGCGGCGGACGTCGTCGCGGCGGGCTGCGCGACCTGCCGCGGCCATTGCTGCACGGGCGGCGGCGAGCATGCCTATATCGACGAGCGGACCATGGCGCGGGTCCGCCGCGACAACCCCGATCTTGACGCCCGTGCGGTCATCGGGGCGTTCCTGGCGCGCGTCGCCCGGACGTCCTTCGCCGGGTCGTGCCTGTTCCATGGGCCGGCCGGCTGCACTCTGGGTCGCGGGTTACGGGCGGATCTGTGTAATTCCTATTATTGCAATGGGTTACGGGATTTTCTGAAGCTGGACCCGGCACCCCTGCGGGTTGAAATCGTCGCGGCGCGGAATGGGAAAGAGCGGCGGTTGACGGTGGCCCCGCCGTAACGAAAGGACCCGCCGCCGGTTCCTATACGGCTCTGACCGCCGCGGCGAAGCGGGTCACGGTTTCGGTCAGGCGCGTGGCCTGACCGGAGACATCGCCCGCCGCGCCAAGCACGTCCTTGGCAGCCAGCCCAGAAATTCCCGCGGCTTCGTCGAGGGCGGCGACGTTGCCGGTCATCGCCGCCGTGCTGGCGGCGGTGCGTTGCGCGCTGGCGGCGATTTCGGCGGTGGCGGCGCCTTGTTCCTCTACCGCGCTGGCGATCGTCGTGGCGATGGTGGCGACCTCCTCGACGATTGCGGCGATCCCGCCGATTGCCGCGGCGGCGCCGGCGGTCGCGGTCCGCACCTGAGCGATCCGCGCGGCGATGTCGCCGGTTGCCTTGGCGGTCTGACCGGCCAGGCTCTTCACCTCGCTGGCCACCACCGCGAAGCCCTTGCCCGCTTCGCCCGCCCGCGCGGCCTCGATGGTGGCGTTCAGCGCCAGGAGGTTGGTCTGTGCCGCGATGTCGCCGATCAGCGCCACGATCTCTCCAATCCGATCGGCCCCGGCTTCCAGACCCCGCACGATCTCATCGGACCGGCGCGCCTCCGTCACCGCGCGTTCGGCAATCTGCGCCGACCGAGCCACCTGTTGGGCGATTTCGTTCAGCGACGCCGCGAGTTGTTCCGCCGCGGCGGCCACCGTCTGCACCGCGACGCTCGCTTCCTTGGCCGCGCCGTTGGCCTCGCTGGTGCGCGCCAGGGTCTGTCCGGCGGCGCCCGCCATCGAACGGGCCGTGGTTTCCAGGCCGATGGCGGATTGTCCGAGGGCTTCGGCAAGCCCGGAGGATTCGGCTTCGAACGCCTGAATCAGCCCGGAGCGGCTTGTGTTGCGCTGTTCGCGCGCTTCCAGGTCCTTTTCACGGGCTTCGCGGATCGCATCGGCGTCCTTTGCCTTGTCGCGCAGGGCCGCCGTGGCGCGCGATATCGCACCGATTTCGTCGCCGCGGGCGGACCAGGGGACTTCCAGGCCATGTTCGCCGGCGGCGAGACGCAGCAGGCACTGGCGCAGATCCGCCAAGGGGCGTGTGACCCCGCGCACCAGGCGCCAGCCGGCCAGGAACGCACCGATCGTTAACAGGACTATGGCGGTGGCGACTGACAGCAACCAGACCCGCGCGCCGGTCGCGGCGTCCTTCATTGTCTGTTCGATTTCGACGGCGATTGCGCGTTCAACCTCGTACAGACGGTCGATCCGGGCCGTGGCAGCCCGGAACCAGCCCGGTCCGGTCATGCCGGTTATCGGGTTGTCCGGCCCAACGGCGATGGCGATGGCGCGGGCCTGGAGCACGGCGTTTTCGATCGAACCTTGGCGGGCGGCGATTGTGCGGTCGCGCATCTCCGGCGGCGCGAAGGCTTCGAATGTGGCGAACTGGCTGTTTTGGGCGGCGATGGCCGAGGTCCAGGTTTCGTATTGGAGCCGTGTGAAGCGGCCTGCCGCGAAGCCCGCCGCGCCCGCCGCGCGTTCCTGACCGGCGCTTTCCTTGGCGGTGGAGAACGCCGCGTAACCGGCGAGCATGCGGGTCAGGCGCTCATCCGACACGGCCTGAAGCGTTTCTGGCGCGACCGCCAGCAATCCGGCGATCACCTTGGTATAGGCGGCGGTTGAGGCCGGAGTGTCGATCCGCGCCGCCATGACGCCGGCCCGAACGCGATCCAGATCCTCTGCCAGCTTCAGGCTGCCCGGCACCGCAGCCATGGCGGATCGCGCCGTTTCGTGAGTTTCCCCTTGGGCATGCAACAATTCCGCGCGCGCCGACAGTTTGCGGGTCAGGTCTCTGGTCCTGGCTTGTTGGCCCGGTAGTTCATCGGCCATCTGCCGGCCGCCGCTGCCCAGGAATGCCGCGGACAAGCCGCGTTCCTTCTGAAGTTCGTGAACCAGGGCGTTGGATTCGACGAGGTAGTCCACGATCCCCGCAGCTCGCTCCATGCGAACCGACTGGCGGTGGGACGACATGACGATGGTTCCGCCCAGTACCAGCAGGCCGGCAATGGGCAAGGCAAGCGCGGCGCCCAGACGGGTACCGATCGAAAGGGGCCGGAAGAACGTGCCGGTCGCGAGCATGGAGGTCTCCGTCAACGACGTCGGGAAGCCCGTCGCATAACGGTCAAACCTTAACATCCGGTAAAACTGCGCTTGATTTTCGCCGTCCGGCCCGGCGGCGCGCGGGGCCGTTATACCTTCGAGGGCAATCGCTTGAATGTGGCCGCGTGCATTTTTCGGCGTGACACGGCTCGATCGGGCCATCGAAAGCGGCGTTGGCGGCTCCGTTCGCGAAGAAATCGCCGGGTGGGACCCTCCGGTGCCATCGTTCCCGCGATGCTGCCGCTCCGGATGGCCCGGTCGAGCCGTGCCATGACGCGGATCGGCCCGGCGGCGCGCGGGCAAGCGGGACCGATATACGTTCCTCGCTCTTGACTTTTCTCCTCTCTGTTCGGATACGGGGCGCGTTCTGGGCTGGCGCGCGCCTGACGCCGCGTCGGGTTCCCGGTTGTCGCGG
>JAYWAX010000416.1:0-11997 GCA_043782125.1 Acetobacteraceae bacterium
CGCCGTCGGGCCCGTCCTGCGCGAATATCTGGTCAGCGAGGCCATGGCGGCGCTTGGCGTGCCCACCACCCGCGCTCTGGCCGCCGTGACCAGCGGTCAGAGCGTGATGCGCGAAACCGCTCTGCCTGGCGCCGTGCTGACCCGCGTCGCCGCCAGCCATATCCGTGTCGGCACCTTTCAGTATTTCGCGGCGCGCCAGGATACCGATGCGGTTCGTATGCTGGCGGAGCATGCGATCGCCCGTCACGACCCGGACGCCGCGAACGCCGCGAACCCTTATCGCGCTTTTCTCGACGGGGTGGTACGGCGGCAGGCGTCGCTGGTCGCGAAGTGGCTGCTGATCGGCTTCATCCATGGCGTGATGAACACCGATAATTGTTCCGTTGCCGGCGAGACGATCGATTACGGACCCTGCGCGTTCCTGGACGCTTACGACCCCGCGACCGTGTTCAGTTCGATCGACCGGCAGGGCCGCTATGCCTATGGGAACCAGCCGCGCATCGCGATGTGGAATCTCGCGCGCCTGGCCGAGACCCTTCTGCCGCTGCTGGATGAGGACGAAGATGCGGCGGTAGCCAACGCCCAGGAGTCGTTGGTCGGGTTCAGCCCGGTGTTCGAGGCGGCGTATTTCGGTGGCCTGCGACAGAAAATCGGCCTGACCACGGCCCGCGAAGGCGATACCGACTTCGTCAACGAACTGCTGAAAGGCATGGCCGCAAACGCCGCCGACTTCACGCTGACCTTCCGGCGGCTGAGCGATGGCGATGAGGCCGGAGTCCGGTCGCTCCTGGCCGAGCCCGCCGCGTTGGACTCCTGGCTCGCGCGGTGGCACCTGCGTCTTATCGAAGAAGGCAACGGTCCGGACACCGTGCGTGCGGCCATGCGCGCCGTCAACCCGCAGTTCATTCCGCGCAATCATCTGGTCGAGGAAGCCCTGAACGCCGCGATCGGCCGGGACGATTTTGGCCCCTTCGAAACCCTGCTGGATGTCCTGTCGCGCCCGTTCGACGACCGGCCGGGTTTCGAACGCTTCGCGCTGCCGCCCGCACCGGAGGAACGCGTGACACAGACCTTCTGCGGGACCTGATTCGGGTCCCGCTCCCGGGGTCTCTTGACGCCATTCCGGCCCGCCCGCACGCTCCCTCCCAAGGAAAACGCGGCCGGGCATCGGGCGCACGAGGGAGGCCACGGACATGGAGCCCAAAACCGGACGGCGCGCGTTCGCCAGAATTTCCGCCACCGCGGCGGCCGCCATCGCGCTGCTTGGCGGATCGGCCTTCGCGCAAAGCGGGAAATACCATGAAGCCCCGCAACTGGCGGAGCTGGCCAAATCCGGCAAATTGCCCGCGGTCGAAAAGCGCCTGCCGGACAACCCGCTGGTCGTTCCCGTCGTCGAAAAAACCGGCGAATACGGCGGCACATGGCGCCGCGCCTTCCTGGGACCGGCGGATGCCAATAATTACGTGCGCGTGGTCTACGACTCGCTGTTCCGGTTTTCGCCCGATGGCGCAAAAATCCTGCCGCAAATTGCCGAAAGCGCCGAGTCGTCGGCGGATTTCAAGGTATGGACGATCAAACTGCGGAAGGGATCGCGCTGGTCTGACGGCGCACCGTTCGGGGCAGCAGATATTTTGTTCTGGTACAAGGACGTTCTCCTGGTCAAGGACCTGACGCCCGCTTTGCCTGGTTGGATCCGAAACAAGGACGGCTCCCCCGCGAAAGTCGAACAGATCGACGACGCCACAGTTCGTTTCACCTATAACGATCCGGCGACTCTGTTTCTGACGGCCGTGGCGAATCAGGATGGCGGCGATCGCACCTACGCGATGTTCCTGCCCGCGCATTACCTGAAGAAATTCCATCCCGCCTATACGCCGAAAGAGGACCTGGAACGCCAGGCGCAGGCGGCCGGCTTCAAAAGCTGGACCGAATTATTCGCCACCCGCAACGCGCCGCCGGAAAATCCGGAGCGGCCAACCATGGCTGCATGGGCCCCGGCGACACGGGTCAGCGATCCGGTGTTTACGCTGCGCCGTAACCCGTACTTCGTCGGCGTCGATCCCGCCGGCAATCAACTGCCTTATATCGACGAAGTCCGCTTCACCTATTTCGCCGATGTTCAGGCGCTGAACCTTCAGGCGATCGCCGGGAATTTCGACCTGCAGGAACGTCATATCCAGATGACGAATTATCCGGTGTTCAAAGAGCAGGAGAAAAAAACCGGCAAGTACCGGATCGTTACCTGGCCGACCTTCGGCGGATCCGACGCCGTCATCGCCTTCAACACCACCTACCAGGCCGATCCCGCCCTGGGCAAATTAATGGCGGCGAAAGAATTCCGCGTCGCCCTGTCGCTCGCCATCAATCGCGACCAGATCAAGGAGTCGGTGTTTCTGGGCCTGGGCGAAGCGCGCCAGGGCGTGCCCGCGCCGTGGCATCCCTATTTTCCCGGCGCGGAATGGGCCACGAAATATACGGCCTTCAAGCCAGATGAAGCCAACAAAATGCTGGACGCACTCGGCTTGACCAAACGAGACGCGCAGGGAACCCGGCTGATGGAGAACGGGAAACCCCTCACGATCGAAATCAGCGTCGTCCCGGCCTTCGGCGCCTGGCCCGATGTTGCGCAACTGGTGGCGAAAGACTGGGAAGCCGTCGGTGTGAAAGCCGTGGTGCAATTGCGGGAACGCGCGCTGCACTTCAGCATGCGCGACGCCAACCAGTTGATGACGGAAGTCTGGAATGAAGACACCTCGGCATTCCCCTTCACCGGCAACGCGAAGGTCGATCCACGAAACTCTCCCATTTTAACCTTGGGGCCATTGTACTACAACTGGTTCACATCCAAGGGAAAAGAAGGGCTGGAGCCGCCTGCGCCCATCAAACGAATCATGGAACTGGTCGATACCGCCCGCACGGTCGGACCTGAAGGACAGATAACGGCGGCTCAGGAATTGTTCCGCATCTGGGCTGACAATGTTTATGAGATCGGAACCATCGGGCTGACCCCAATGGTGCAGGGCGTCGTCGTCGCGAACACCAAATTCCACAACGTCCCCACAACATTGGGCAATGACTGGCCGCTGCGCACGCCCGGCAACGCGCGCACCGAACAATTCTACTTCGCCAAATGATCCGCTACGTCGCCCAAAGACTGGCGCTGCTGCCGTTCCTGATGCTGATCTACTCGTTCGTGATCTTCGTTATCATCCAGTCGCCACCCGGAGATTTCCTCACCGCTTACGTGGCGACGCTGTCGGCGTCCGGCACATCGATCAACGCCGAAATGCTGACGGCGCTGCGCCACGATTACGGGCTGGATCAGCCGTTTATCGTGCAATATATGCGGTGGATGCAAAATCTTGCGGCCGGGAACATGGGGCTTTCTTTGGAGTATCAACGCCCAAACGCCGATTTGATCGGCGAGCAACTCGTTCTCACCATCGCGCTTGCTCTCATGTCCTTCGTTCTGACATGGGCAATCGCAGTACCGGCCGGAATTTATTCGGCGACACATCAACGTTCCTGGATCGATCATATTTTTACCGTCATTAATTATATCGGCGTGGCGACCCCGAACTTCATGCTCGCTTTGATCCTGATGTGGGTAGCGTTCTCGTATTTCGATATCAGCGTCACCGGCCTGTTTTCGCCCGATTTCGTCGATGCGCCCTGGAGCTTCGCGCGATTTGTAGACCTGCTGCGACATATCTGGCTGCCCGCGATCGTGCTGGGGATCGCGGGCACCGCCCGGCTGACCCGGATCATGCGCGCCAACCTGCTGGACGAATTGAACAAACCCTATGTCGTGACCGCCCGCGCCAAAGGCATGCGCGAATGGAGGCTGGTGTTGCGTTATCCCGTCAGGCTGGCGCTCAACCCGCTGATCAGCACGATCGGTTGGTACCTGCCCGCTTTGTTTTCTGGAAGCCTGATCGTCGCGACGGTGATGAACCTGCCGAATATCGGGCCGCTGCTGCTGCGCGCGCTGGTCAATCAGGACATGTATCTCGCCGGTGGAATTCTTCTTATTTACTCCTTTTTGACGATTGTCGGAACGCTGCTGTCCGACGTGCTGCTGGCCCTGATCGACCCGCGCATTCGGATGGAACACTGACATGGCGGACGCCGCGGACCGGATCGCCGTCGCGTCGAACTGGAAACTTGTGTGGTGGCGCTTTCGAAAACACCGTCTGGCGGTGTTCAGCGCCTGCGTCCTGGCCTGCCTTTACACCGTCGTGCTGTGCCCGGATTTCTTCAGCACCCAAAGCCCCGAACAAACCGACGCGCGGCAGGCCTTCGTGCCAATCCAGTCGTTGCATTTGTTTGACGAAAGCGGCTGGAACCCCTGGGTTCCCGCGATCGTGGGAAAGCGAAATCCCGTGACGCTGCGCATGGAATGGACGCCCGATCCCAGCAAAAAAATCGCGGTGCGCCTGTTCGCCACCGGACCGGAATATCGCGTCTTCGGATTATTCCCCTCCAATACCCATCTCATTGCTGCCGCCACGCCGGGACAACGCATCTTCCTGCTGGGTTCCGACCGCCTGGGACGCGATCAATGGTCGCGAATCATGCACGGAACTCAGACCTCGATGACCGTCGGCCTCGTTGCCGTCACGCTCAGTGTGATTCTGGGAGTCGTACTGGGCGGCCTGTCCGGTTACGTCGGCGGAACATTGGATCAGATCGTCCAGCGCCTGATCGAACTGCTGCAATCCGTCCCCACCATCCCAATCTGGCTGGCTCTGTCCGCCGCCCTGCCCCGCGACTGGACCCCGATCCAGGTCTTCTTCGCCATCACCGTCATTCTCTCCCTCATCGGCTGGACCACACTGGGCCGCGAGGTCCGCGGCCGCTTTCTGGCGTTGCGAGAAGAAGACTTCGTACTCGCCGCGCGCCTCGCCGGATGCGGACGCATGCGCATCGTTCTCCGCCATATGGTCCCAACATTCCTGAGCCACATCATCGCCACCAGCTCGCTGGCGATCCCGGTAATGATCATCAACGAAACCTCGCTGTCCTTTCTGGGTCTCGGGATCCGCCCGCCCGCGATCAGTTGGGGCGTGCTGCTGCAAGAGGCACAGAATATCCAGACTTTGGCCCTGGCGCCCTGGCTGCTGATGCCCGGCGTTGTCGTGATTGCCGCCGTGCTGGCCTTCAACCTCGTGGGGGACGGGCTGCGCGATGCCTCCGATCCCTACAGCCAATAATATGACCGGCCTTCCATTACTGCGTGTGCGCGACCTGCGCGTCACCTTCGGACTGGACGAGGGCACCGTGCGCGCCGTGGACGGGCTCAGCTTCGACGTCGAACCCGGCCAGATCGTCGGCATCGTCGGCGAAAGCGGCTGCGGCAAAAGCGTTACGATGAAAGCGGTGCTACAACTGATCGAACCGCCCGGACGCATCGTTCACGGGAGCATTTCCTATCGCCGGGACGACAGAACCATCGAACTCACCAGCCTGAAACCGAAAGGCGCGGAAATGCGCGCGTTGCGTGGCGCGGAAATCGCGCTGATCCCGCAGGAACCCATGGCCGCGTTCAGCCCGGTCCATACCGTGGGGGCGCAGATCGTCGAGGCAATCCTGCTACACGGCGTCGCACGCTCGAAACGCGAGGCGCGCGCGCAAACGATCGAATTGTTCCGCGATGTCGGGATTTCGATGCCGGAACAACGTATCGATTCCTATTCCTGGCAGTTGTCCGGCGGTTTGCGTCAACGCGCGATGATCGCCATGGCGCTGTCCTGCCACCCGCGCCTGCTGATCGCGGACGAGCCGACCACGGCGATCGACGTCACAACGCAAGCGCAAATCCTGGCGCTGCTGCGGGATTTGCAAGGGAAATACAACACCTCCATCGTGTTCATAACCCACGATCTCGGTGTCATCGCGCAAATGGCGGATCGCGTCGTCGTCATGTATCTGGGGCGCGTGATGGAGGAAGGGAGCGTGGACGCCATTTTCCACGCGCCGAAACATCCCTACACCCAGGCGCTGCTGCGCTCGATGCCCGGGATGCATGGCGAAACCCGGACGGCATTGCCGATCATCGGCGGCACGTTGCCACATCCGTTCAACCGCCCATCCGGCTGTCCGTTCCATCCGCGGTGCCCAGACGCGATCCCGGATCGTTGCGCCGCCGCTGTACCAAAACCTCAGGAAATCGAACCCGGCCATGTCGCCGCGTGTTTCCTGCTGCACGACGCGGCGGAACCGGCATGATGGAACCCCTGTTGGAGGTCCGCGGTCTGCGGAAATATTTTCCCATCGTGAAAGGCATGTTCCGCCGCGAGGTGGGCGCCGTTCGCGCCGTGGACGATGTCAGCTTCACCGTGAACGAAGGCGAAACCCTCGGCCTGGTTGGCGAAAGCGGCTGCGGCAAAACCACCGTCGCCCGCTGCATCCTGCGTGCCATCGATCCGACAGCGGGCGAGGTTCTGTATCGCACGCGCAACGGCAACATCGTCGATCTGGCGCCAATGGCGCAACGGGATCTGGCGCCGCTGCGACGTGACATTCAAATGATTTTTCAGGACCCGTTCGGATCGCTGAACCCGCGCATGACTCTGCTCGACAATGTCGGCGAACCGCTGCTGGTCAACGGCATGAGAAGCCGGGCGCAACGGATGGAGCGGGTCGCGGAATTGCTGCGCGTCGTCGGGTTGCGGCCGGAATTCATGCACCGCTTTCCCCATGCTTTCAGTGGCGGGCAGCGGCAGCGCATCGGCATCGCGCGCGCGCTGGCCACCAGCCCGCGTTTGGTCGTCGCCGACGAACCGGTATCGGCTTTGGACGTCTCGGTTCAGGCACAGGTGCTGAATTTATTGCTGGAATTACAGGCGTCGTTACGCCTTACCTTCCTGTTCGTGGCGCATGATCTATCGGTGGTGCGGCATATCTCCGACCGGGTCGCGGTCATGTATGTCGGACAATTGGTGGAACTGGCGCCCACCGCCGCGGTGTTCGAACGTCCCCAACATCCCTATACGGCGGCTTTGATGCGTGCGGTGCCGGTGCCGGACCCGCGGATGCGCCAGACCGGTGGCATTCTGGGCGGCGAAGTACCTAGTCCGGCAGCGCCGCCCTCGGGGTGTTATTTCCATCCGCGCTGCCGGTTCGCGGAAGATCGTTGCCGGAAGGAAGCGCCAGTGCTGCGGGAGACCGCGCCCGGTCATTTCGCCCGTTGCCATTTCGCCGGACAATTCGACAGCGGACACGCGTGACCGGCGCTGGGGGCGATGACGCCTTAGAGCGCGATCATTTGAAGCTGACTTCAACCTCAAACGCAAATCGCTCTCTCAAACAAATGCGTTAGAGCATGATCGCTTCGACGTGAAGCGATCATGCTCTAACGCGCGATCGCCGCGGCGATCCAGGCCGTCGCCGTCCACAATGCAAAAAGTGCGCGTTTCGCATTGGACGTCAGCGCGGGCGCCGCGTCGTTCGGCCCCAAAGCCACGCCATTGTTCAGCGACAGCGCCGTCATCGGCAGCCAGACAACGAAGCTGACGAGGCTGGCCATCAGCAAACCGGCGACACAGGACGCGGCCCCGAAGGCCGGCCAGGTGGCCAGTGCCGCGAGGACATGCGGCAGCCCAGGATGCCAGGCGCCCGCGGCAGCCTGCTGACCTGCATTGACGATTCGCGAAGAAAATACACGCATGATCGGCTCCTTTGTGTGAGTCCGTCTCAGATTTCGGGCCATACGGTCAGCGCGGCCGAAAGATTTTCGTGGAAGTCCAGCCCATTATCCGTCCGCGCAACGACACCGGCGCGAATAACGTAATCGCCAAAGGATTCGGTCTTCTCCCGCTCCTTGGCGTAGGCTGCAAACAACGGCTTCAGGTTCGCGACAATCGCGTCGCCATCGACATCCATGGCATGCAGCTTCGACAACCGCGTGCCATCGTGCGCCCCGCCCAAATACAGATTGTACAAGCCGGGGGAGCGCCCGACGAGGCCAATTTCGGACATATAGGGACGCGCACACCCATTCGGGCAGCCGGTCATGCGGATGGTGATTTCATGCGCCGCCAGTCCCACCGCCTCAAGCTCCGCCTCCAGCCGCGTCACCAGAGATGGCAGAAAACGCTCGCTTTCCGCCAGCGCGAGTCCGCAGGTTGGCAACGCGACGCAGGCGACAGCGTTACGCCGCAGCCCCCCCGGTTGCCCGTCCAGACCGTGTTCTTTCAATAACCTCGCGATCCTGGCTTTCTCGCTCGCCGGAATGTCGGAAAGGGTTAAATTCTGGTTCGCGGTGATGATGAAACGGCCGATGTTCAGCGTCGCGATATCGCGTAACGCGTCGCGCGCGGCGCCGGCAACACGCCCGTTTTCGATGTAGAGCGTCACATGGTGCAGGCCGGTTTCATCCTCCGACCATCCCAGACGATCGCCAGTCGTTGCGAATGAAAAGCCTTTGGCGGTTTCCAGCTTGACGGACAAACGCGCGTTCACGCCCGCGACGAAGGCATCCAGGCCCATCCGGTCGATGGTGTATTTCAGACGCGCCGCCTTACGATTGGACCGGTCGCCGTGATCGCGCTGCATGGTCACGATCATTTCCGCGACCTCCGCCACATGCTCCGGTTTGCAGAAACCGATGACGCTGCCGGCGCGGGGATAGGTGTCCCGTTCCCCATGCGTCATGCCCATGCCGCCGCCGGCGATCACGTCGTAACCAACGATTTTCCCGTGCTCTTCGATCGCGACGAAGCTCAGGTCCTGCGCGAAGGCATCGACGTCGTTATATGGCGGCAAAGCCACGCCAATTTTGAATTTCCGCGGCAAATAGGTGCGGCCATAAATCGGCTCGGCTTCCTCGACACCGCCCGCGACGCGTTCCTCGCCAAGCCAGATTTCGTGCCAGGCGCGGCTTTTCGGCAGCAGATGATTGGCGATGTCTTCCGCCGTTTTCGTCACCGCCGCGTGACCCGCCCGCAGCCAGGGCACAACAGCGGCGCAGACGTTACGGTTCACGTCGCCGCAGGCCGCGATGGTGTCCAGCATTTCCTGGTGCAGGCCTTGGATCAGCGGGCGCAGATTGCTTTTCAGAATGCCGTGAAACTGGATTGTCTGGCGCGTGGTGAAACGCAGTGTGCCATTGCCGCGTTCCCGCGCCATTTTATCCGCGGCGAGGTATTGCGCCGGCGTCAGGATTCCACTGGGCACCCGCATCCGCGCCATAAAAATGAAGGCTTTCTCCATTTTCTGACGTCCGCGTTCCGCGCGCAGATCGCGGTCGTCCTGCAAGTAAATGCCATGGAATTTCGTCACTTGCTGATCGTCGTCGGCGATCGCGCCCGTTTCCGGGATCGTCAAACCTTCCGCGATCGTTCCGCGCAGGAAATTGCTGCGGGTCTTAATTCCCTCGTTCGCCGATAAAGGCCGGATTTCATTCATGTCCATACCCTCAGTAAACATCGCGCAGATAACGTCCGTCGCGGCGGATTTTATCGAGCTGTTCCTTGCCCAATATGGTCGTGAGCATGTCGTTGACGTCTTTCGCCATGGCGGCCAGGTCGCCGCAGACATAGATCGCGGCGCCATCGGCGACCCAGCCCAGAAGTTCGTTTCGAGACTCCCACAAAATATGCTGCACGTAGCGCTTTTCCGGTTGATCCCGTGAAAACGCGACATCGAGTCTCGTCAGAAGTCGTTCTTTGATCCAGTCCTGCCATTCCAACTGATACAGGAAGTCGTGCATGAAGTTACGATGACCGAACACCAGCCAGTTTTTACCCCGCGCGCCGGTTGCCTCGCGCTCCTGCATGAAGGCGCGGAAGGGTGCGACACCGGTGCCCGGCCCGATCATGATCATCGGGCGCGAAGGATCGGCGGGCAGGCGGAAATGCGGGTTCGGGCGCAGGAATACGTCCAGCTTATCGCCAGACTTCCGGCGCTCATTCAGATCGATCGAGGTTACGCCCGCGCGCTGGCGGCCGTGCGTTTCGTAACGGACGCCCGCGACCAGAAGATGCGCTTCCTCGCCCACCGATTTGCGGCTGGAGGCGATGGAGTAATACCGCGGCGGCAAGGGACGCAGCAGAGTCGTCAGTTGCTGCGGGGAGAATTTATGCGGCGCCGCTTCCAGCAGGTCGATCACCTGGCGCCCAACCACCCAATCCGCGGCGGGCGCGGCGCTGCCGGTCAACGCGGCGTGATCCGCCGCCTGCTTCGCCGTCAGCGTCGTTATATCGAAACGATCGCGCAACGCGTCCCGCAACGATGCCTCACCCTGCAATCCCGCAGCCTTTAATACGGCATCGACCAGAGCCGGATCGTTTCGCGGCACGATGCCCAAGGCGTCGCCTGGCTCGTAGGCGATGCCGCTGCCTTCCAGGGAAATTTCCAGGTGCCGCGTATCGGAAATTGAGCGGCTGCCGGTCAGGCGCACATGTTCGCCGATTTCCGCCACAAACGGCGTTGCCCGTGTCCACGTCTCTATCGTCGCGAAATCGCCCTGGCCCGCGGACGCATCTTCGATCGCCATGACGGTCTCGGTCGATTCCTTGGCGATTCGATCCAATGTCGATTCAATCCACGATCCGGCCGCGGTTTCGAAATCCAGATCGCAATCGACCCGATCGACAATGCGCGCACCGCCCAGGGCGGCGATGCGATCGTCCATTCGCTTGCCGATCTCGCAGAATTGGGCGTAAGCGCGATCGCCCAGTGACAGGACCGCGAAACGAGTCTTTTCGAAGCGCGGGGCGTCGTCGGCCAACAGCGCGTCGTAAAAATCCACGGCGCGTTGCGGCGGATCGCCCTCGCCCCAGGTGCTGGCGATCAGCATCAGGTTCGGCACCGCCGCCATTTGCGCGGGTGTCGTGTCGGCCATATCAGCCAGTTTCACGGCGAAACCCAACTTCGCGGCGATGCGGCGCGCGCGCTGCGCCAACGCCTCCCCGTTGCCCGACTCCGTGCCAAACAGAATCGTCAGCGGAACGCGCGCCTTGGGGGGCGCGGCCGGACGCCCGGCATCGCCCGCCACCGCGACCACGCCCGCCAGAAAGCCGGACAGCCACGCCCGCTGCTCGCCATTCGATTTGCCGAAGACGCCGTTCAGCGAAGTAATTTGCTCCGGCGCGAAAGGCGCACCCGCGGGCAACAAAATTCCTGTAGCCATCGATATCTTTCCTCAGCCCACGGCCTGGGCGGGTTGCTGTTCGTCGAGAAGAGTCATCGGCGCGGTCTGCTGCAACGCGATCAGACGATCGCGCAGCGCCACTACGGGGCCAATGACGATAAGCGTGGGCGAGCCAGTGACCGGCGCGTTCGCCGCCTCCGCCAAATTCGTCACGCGCACGGATTGTCCGGGCCGCGTCGCGTCCTGGATCAGGGCCACGCCCTCCGCCGGGTCGCGCCCGGCCGCCAGCATCCGTGCCGCGATGGCGCCGAGTTGCCGGCCCGCCATATACAAAACCACCACGTCGCCCATGGCGGACCAGTCGAGATCGGTCAGTTCCCCGGACGAACCGTGACCTGTCGCGAAGGTGACGCATTGCGCGATGCCGCGATGCGTGATCGGGATCGAGGCTGCGGCAGCGCCGCCAATGCCCGCGCTGATCCCCGGCACGATGCGGAACGGAATGCCCGCGGCGGCAAGCGCCAACGCCTCCTCTCCACCCCGGCCGAACACCAGGGGATCGCCGCCTTTTAATCGCACGACCCGGGCGCCCGTCCGGGCCAAGGCGATCAGGCGTTGGTTGATTCGCAGTTGCGGAGTCCGCGTCCCGCCCGCGCGCTTCCCCGCCGGTTCCAGTCGAGCATGGGCCGCCAAGGAAAGAATTTCCCCCGAAACCAGCGCGTCGTGCAAAACCACATCCGCCTGCGAAAGCGCATGCAGCGCGTGCAACGTGAGAAGGCCGGGATCGCCGGGACCGGCGCCGACCAGCCACACGGACCCCGCGTCGAACGGCGGCGGAACAAGGGTGGGAGGAAGCATGGAGCGGCCCTGGCGGTTGTGAAATTGAATTTCTATCCCCTTTA
>JAYWAX010000417.1:0-4353 GCA_043782125.1 Acetobacteraceae bacterium
TACCCCTTGGCATTGCGGCCGCGACCCGGCCCGGTTCGCGCACGGACACGCTGGTCACGAGTTTCGCCTCTCTTGGCGTCGCGCTGCCCAGTTTCTGGCTCGCCATGATCCTGGTCGCGACTTTCGCTCTCAATTGGAATGTTTTCCCCGCGACCGGCTCGGTCGCTCTCAGTAAAGACCCATCTAAAGCCCTGCTGCACGCGGCACTTCCCGCCTTCGCCCTTGCCGCGGGCGGTATCGCCGAAGTCGCGAGGCAACTCCGCAGCGCCCTGATTGAAATTCTTTCCTCCCAATATGTCCGCAACCTGCACGCCAAAGGTCTTTCGCCAACCTCGATCCTTTGGAAACACGGCCTGAAGAACGTCAGCGTCACCCTCCTCACTGTGGTCGGCCTTCTGGTCAACCGTCTGCTTGGCGCCACCGTGGTCGTCGAGGCCGTGTTCGCCATCCCCGGCATGGGCAGCCTGATCGTCCACGCCGCCATCCATAAAGATTTTCCGGTTGTGCAAGGAGTTGTCCTGTCGATGGTCGTCATTGTCATCTGCATGAACCTGCTGATCGACATTCTCTACGCGGTACTCGACCCGCGGGTCGGCCGCGCATGATGCGCGCTTTGTTGTCATGGATGCGCGATCGACCCGCCGCCGGTTTGTCGTTGGTCTTCCTCGCCGGGCTCTTCACGCTCGCCATCTTCGCCCCGGCGATCGCGCCCTACCTCCCGACAGCGCAGAACGCCAATGATTCTCTCGCCGAGCCCAGTGTGGCCCATCTGCTGGGAACCGACGATCTCGGGCGCGATGTCTTCAGCCGGCTCATCCACGGCGCCCCCGCCACCCTCTACGCCAGTTTTCTGGCCGTTGCCGTCGCCTCTGTACTGGGCATTCCCGTCGGGCTTCTCGCGGGCTTCCTGGGGGGCTGGGTTGACGATGTCATCAGCCGGGTCATCGACACGCTGCTATCCTTCCCCGCCATCGTCCTTGCCATCGGAGTCACCGGCGCGCTGGGTATTGGTCTCACAAATGGAATGATCTCTGTCGGTATCGTCTTTTCGCCCCAGCTTGCCCGCCTTGTCCGCGCGCAAACTTTGGTGGTCAAACAAGAACTTTACGTCGATGCCGCCCGTTGTTTCGGCGCCAGCGCATGGCGCATCATCCCGCGCCACATCATGCCAAACGCGATCCAGCCGGTGATTGTGCAAATCACGCTCCTTCTGGCGGTCGCCCTGCTTGCCGAGGCCTCGCTCAGCTTTCTCGGTCTCGGTGTGCAACCGCCGCAACCCAGTTGGGGATCGATGCTGGCCCGCGCTTACAATTATATGGAAATCGCGCCGGAGCAAATGTATCCGCCCGGCATCGCCATCCTTCTCACCGCCCTCGCGTTCAACACGCTTGGCGAGGCGCTTCGGGAAGCGCTCGACCCCACCGCGCGCCGCCGCTGAAACGAACACGGGCGCCATGTCCCGCGCCGGAAACGATCGGCGCGTTCGTGCCGCGCAAATAACGCGAGGCGGGTCACTGCGCCGCCGCCGTCAGCATCGCCTGACCCGGCGCCCCATCCCGCACCGTCGCCGCCAGAATTTTCCACGCCCGCTTACCCTGCGCAGCGAGATATTCCCGATGATGCAATGTCCGTTCCGCCGTGTCGTCGCGCTCGATTACCAATCGGTATGAAATCGCCGCTGTGCGAAACATCGCCTCCAGCGCCGCCGCGATATCCTTATCGCCGGCCTTGTCGGTCACAACCGCGCATATCCCATCGTCCGACGACACCAGCACGAATTTTCCCGCCGCGTTCGACGCGTCGAAGACTTTCCCTGGCGCGCCATTCGTGAACCGGGCGCGCGCGGGCTCCGCCACCTCCGGCAGTTTTTCCGCCGCAGCCCATCGGCGCAGCGCGGCGGGGCGGCCCGCATAAGGCAAACAAGTCTGGGAAAACAGCGCCGATAATTCCTCGGCCGGTCCGGCGATCGCCGCGGCCGGACACGCCAACAACAGCAGCATCGCGACGCGGATCAGCGCCGCAACTCCATCTCGATCGGGCCCTCGCGCCGCCCATGGGTGAACTGATCCACCATCGGATCGCCGCTGTTCAACAGATCGGCGGCCGGGCCGGTCCATACGATCCGCCCCTTGTGAATCATCGCCGCCTGGTCGCCGATGCGCCGCGCGCTGGCCATGTCGTGCGTGATCGCGATCGCCGTCGAACCAAGCCGCTTCACGCAATCGACGATCAACCCGTCGATGATCGCGCCCATGATCGGATCCAGCCCCGTCGTCGGCTCGTCGAAAAACAAGATATCCGGTTGCGCCGCAATTGCCCGCGCCAACGCCACGCGCTTTTGCATCCCCCCGGACAATTCCGCGGGCGGTAAGGCACCGACGCTATCGGCCAGGCCAACCTGCGCCAGAAAGGCGGCAGCCCGCGCAGGTGCCTCGGCGCGCGAGACCTTCTTCCGCGCCAGCAATCCGAACGCCACATTCTCCCAGACCGGCAGACTGTCGAACAGCGCGCCGTTCTGAAACAGCATTCCTATCTGGGCGCGCGCCGCTTCCCGCTCTCGCCGCGGCATGGTCATGAGGTCGTGGCCGTCGATCTCGATTGAGCCCGCGTCCGGCTCGATCAGGCCAAGAATGCATTTCAGCAGCACCGATTTGCCGGACCCGGACCCGCCAACGACGACCAGGGATGTGCGCGCCTTGACGTCGAGGTCGATGCCATCCAGCACGACCTTGGCGCCAAACTGTTTCCGCACGCCACGCAGGCGCAATTTGGGGACGGTTCCGCTCATACCCAATCAGATGCCAGGAAGCCTGGGCCGGGGCAATCGCTTGAACGTCATCGCTGTGCCTATCCCGTCATGGCACGGCTCGACCGTGCCATCGGAACCGGTACCGGCAGCTCCGTAAGCAAAGAAAGCGCCGCAGGGGACCATCCGGTGCCTTCGTTCCCGAGGTGTTGCCGTTCCGGATGGCCCGGTCGAGCCGTGCCATGACGGGAAAAGGCACAGCGGCGCCGTTCAAGCGATTGCCCTGCTGCGCGGCTGAATGGCGCTTTCGGCGCGCGCGGTTTTCTGCCACACGTCGCGATCCGCGCCCAAAGCGCGCAAATCGATTCATCGGGAGCAGGACACGGTCATGGACGACGCGATCGAAAAATCCGCAATGAGCAAAATCTATATGCGCTTGTTGCCATTCGCCATCCTGAGCTATTTTCTCGCCTACGTGGACCGCATCAATGTCGGCTTCGCCGCTTTGACGATGCGCGGCGATCTCGGCATGTCCGCCACCGCGTTCGGTGTCGCCACCGGCCTGTTTTACTGGGGCTATTTCATCTTCGAAGTCCCCAGCAACATCATCATGGAAAAAGTCGGCGCGCGCATGTGGATCGCGCGCATCATGATCACCTGGGGCATTCTCGCCTGCGCCACCGCCTGGGCAACGGGCGAGACCAGCTACGGCATCATCCGCTTCCTGCTTGGCGTCGCCGAGGCCGGGTTCTTCCCGGGCATCGTGCTGTATTTCACCTATTGGTTCCCCAGCTATCACCACGGCCGCATCGTCTCCGGCTTCCTGATCGGCCTGCCCATCGCAGTCGCCGCCGGCGCGCCGATTTCCACCGCGCTGCTCAGCTTCGAGGGCCTGTTCGGCTATCACGGCTGGCAGGTGATGTACGTCGCCGAGGGCCTTCCGACCGTCGTCATCGGTATTCTCACATTGTTCGTGCTGACCGACAGGCCGGAACAAGCGACATTCCTGACCCGGGAAGAAAAAACCTGGCTCGCGGGCCGTCTGGCGGCGGAAAAAAAAGCCAAGGAGTCCGTAAAGAAATTCAGTCTCTTGCAGGGCATGTTCGACCGGAAGGTTCTGCTGCTCGCGCTCAACTATTTCGGCATCGTCGTTGCCTCTCTGGGCATGCTGATCTTCATCCCGCAAATCATTAAGTCGCTGGGTAACTTCACCAACATGCAGGTGGGGTGGCTGACCATGATCCCCTATATCTGCGGTGGGATCGGCCTCGTGGTCTGCGGCTATATCTCGGACCGGATGCAGGAGCGGCGTTGGAATCTGCTGTTCACCTGCGTGATCTCCACGATCGGACTGCTGATCGCGGGCGTGTTCATGGGCACCTGGGGCGCGATGGTCGGCATGTCGATCGCGGCCTTTGGCTTTTATGGCTCCAAAGGTCCGTTCTGGGCCATGCCGCCGATGTTCCTGACCGGCACCGCCGCCGCCGCCTCGATCGCCTGGATCAACTCCATCGGCAATCTCGGCGGGTTCTTCGGCCCCTGGTGGATCGGCGTGATGCGGGACGCCACCGGCAGCTTCGCCGGCGGGCTGTTCGGCCTCGCCTTGC
>JAYWAX010000418.1:0-4349 GCA_043782125.1 Acetobacteraceae bacterium
TCCAAAAGGAAGTCGCCGGCGGCATCATCGTGTCCGGTGCCAAGGTCGTTGCGACCTCGGCCGCGATTACCCACTATAACTTCATGGGCCAGTCCTCGAAAACCGCGACGGAAGACCTGGACATGTCCGTCATGTTCATGGTCCCGATCAACGCCCCCGGCCTGAAACTGATCTGCCGGACATCGTACGAATCCGCTGCGAAATCCCCCTTCGATTATCCGTTGTCATCCCGTTTCGACGAAAACGACGCCATTTTCGTCATGGATAACGTCTTCGTTCCGTGGGAGGACGTATTCATCTACCGCGACCCGAAGCGGGTCATGAGCTTCTTTCCCGGCACCGGATTCGTGCATGGCGCGATGTTCCAGGGCTGCACCCGTTACGCCGTCAAACTCGATTTCATCTCTGGACTTCTCGCCAAAGCCCTCCGCGCCACCGGCGGCGACGAAGCCCGCAGCAACCAAGTTCTACTGGGCGAGGTCATCGCCTGGCGCCATTTGTTCTGGTCGCTGTCCAACGCGATGGCCAACAATCCCCAGCCCTGGCAGGGCGACGCAGTGTTGCCGGAATTGCAGGCGGCCATGTCGTACCGCGTCTTCGCCCCGGATTCCTGGCCAAGAATTAAGGATATCGTGCAGAAGACCGTGACGTCGGCACTGATCTATCTGCCGTCCTCCGTAAAGGATTTCGCCAACCCGGCCATCGAACCCTACCTCCGCCAATACGTCCGCGGCTCCCATGGCATCGACCATGTCGAACGCGTGAAGATCATGAAGCTGCTGTGGGATTCCGTCGGCACCGAATTCGCGGGCCGGCACGAACTTTACGAACGTAACTATTCCGGCGGATGGGAAGACATTCGCGCACAGGTGCTAACCGGCGCGCAGCGCGGCGGCGGTTTGCATGCGATGGAGGCCCTGGTCGACGAATGCCTCGCCGATTACGACACGAACGGCTGGACCGGCGATACCTGGACGAACAATTGAACCCAACGCTGATGCACAACACGGCGGCGTCCTGAAAAACGACCGTCGCGCAAAAAATCGGGTGGCGCACGCGGCGGATTTACCGCGCCACCAGATGCTCCTTGATCTGGTCGTAGACCTTCCGCGGCATCACCCGCTTCGCGACCAGTTCCTCCGGGTGCCGCCACGGCCGGCCTGCGACGATCGCCGCCGCCCGGTTACGCCCGATGTACCGCACCCGTATCAATTCCGCCGTCGAAGCCGAATTGATATCGACCGGCGCGGACTTCGCAGGTGCCACAACCGGAGCCCCCACAACCGGGGCCGCCGGCTGCCCATACGCCACCTGGGCCGACATGACCCCCAGCAGCGCGATGGCGCCCAACCCCCAGACCCGCATCGCCCCAATTTCCCTCAGACCGCTTATATCGCGACTCCCGGACGCTCGCGGGCCAGACGCGGCAAAACATGCTCGCCGAACAGCCGCATCGAGGATTCCGCCGCCGCCAGCGGCAGATCGTTAAAATTGACCTGCAAAGAGGCCACTTCGAAGAAACCGATCCGATCGCGGTAACGGGAAACGGCCTCCAGAATCCGCTCCGGCGTGCCAACCCAGGCGGCGCCTTTCGCAACCTGGGTTTCAAACGTCTCCCGCGCCAGTCCCGCGATCACCTTGTCGTAGCCCGGATAATCGGCCGAGGCCGCGCCCGCGGTCCACCCCGCCGCCGACTCGACCAGGGAGCGCAGGTAACGGTTCAGCGGCGCGCGCGCCAGTTGCTCCGCTGCCGCCTGGTTCTCATGACACAGCATATGGAAGGCCAGCATCACCGTGCCCGGCCCCTCATGGCCCGCGGCGGCACGGGCTTCGCGATAGGCATCGATGAGGTCCTTCATCGCGCCGCCCGCCATCGGGATCGCCATGATGCCATACCCGTTGGTGCCCGCCCGTTCGAACGATTCCCGGGTGCCAAGTGCCGCGACATAAAACGGCGGCCGCGGCGTCTGGGTCGGCCGAGGCAACGACGTGACATTCCGGAACGAATGGAATCGCCCCTCCGACGTCGCATTTTCCTGTTCCAGCAGCAACCGGACCTGCGCCACGCCCTCATCGAACCGGGCGCGGCTTTCGTCCAGCTTCACGCCGAAATGGTGAAATTCGTGCGGCAAAAAGGCGCGCGCGAAGCCGCAATCCAGGCGGCCGTCGCACAGCGCGTCGAGCATCGCCAATTCGCCAGCGAGTTTCAGCGGATTGTTGAACGCGGGCAGCACCGCGCCGGTGACCAGGCGGGCGTGCCGCGTGATCTGCGCGGCGGCGGCCAGGAACACGACAGGATTCGGGCTGTAACCGCCGTATGGCGTGAAATAATGCTCGACCGTGCGGACATGGTGGTAACCATAACGATCGACCAGCGCGACCAGGCGCAGCGCCTCGTGCCAATAATCCCGTGCCGATTTCACCTCTGGCCCGATGTCGGGAAAGAACTGAATGCCAACTTTCATTGCCCACCCTCCATCGCATGACCCGGCTGGCTCAAGACCGGGTTGAACGGTTCTGACAGCCCCCCGGCCCAGGCTCAACCCATGCGCCGCGAAGGAGGGGGGAAGGACGCGTTGATCGCGGTGAAGAATTGGCCGAAAACACACTCCCGTTTCGATGAGTGCCCCCGACATGACCGAACTTTACCTGCACAACAGCCGGACCCGCCGTAAGGAGCGGTTCGAACCGGTCGATCCATCCCACGTGCGGATGTATGTCTGCGGCCCGACCGTCTACGACCTGGCCCATGTCGGCAACGCGCGGCCTGCGGTGGTTTACGACGTCCTGGTCCGCTTGCTGCGTCACCTTTACCCCAAGGTCACCTATGTCCGGAATCTCACGGACGTAGACGATAAGATCAACGCCCGCGCGGCGGAGATGGGGATCCCGATCTCCGAACTGACCGCGCGAACCACCGCCGATTACCATACCGACGTCGGCGCCCTGGGTGTGCTGCGCCCGGACGTGGAACCTTCCGCGACCGGTCATATCCCGGAGATGATCGAAATCATTCAGCGCCTGATCGCCTCGGGACATGCGTACCCGGCGGAAGGCCATGTGCTGTTCGCGGTCGGCAGCTTCCCGGGTTACGGCCAATTGTCGGGCCGCGATGCCGACGAGCTTCTGGCGGGCGCCCGCGTGGACGTGGCCCCGTACAAGCGCGATCCCGGCGATTTCGTGCTGTGGAAGCCCTCCCCGCCCGAATTGCCGGGATGGGACAGCCCCTGGGGCCGCGGCCGGCCGGGCTGGCACATCGAATGCTCGGCGATGTCATGGAAGCATCTTGGCGAAACCTTCGACATCCACGGCGGCGGTACCGACCTGATTTTCCCGCATCACGAAAATGAGGCGGCGCAAAGCCTCTGCGCCTTCCCCGGCAGCCAGTTCGCCCGGTACTGGGTCCATAACGGCATGTTGCTTGTCGACGGTGTCAAAATGTCCAAATCTCTGGGCAATTTCACCACGATGCGCGACGCGCTGAAACGCGCGCCCGGGGAAGTGCTGAGGTTCCTGCTGCTGCGAAGCCATTATCGCGCGACGCCGGATTTCAGCGAGACCGGCATAAATGAAGCAAAGAAGGAACTGGACCGGTTCTACAGAGCGTTGGAACGATGCCCGGACCAATGGGGAGATTCAAAGACCGATGCCGTGCCCGATCTGGTGATGGATGCCTTGTGCGACGACCTGAACACGCCTCTGGCGATGTCGGCGATGCACGCTTTGGCCGACGCCGCCTTGACCGGGGACGGCAAGGCCGCCAGCGGATTGCGAGCATCCGGGCGATTGATGGGACTCCTGACCCAGACTCCGGATGCCTGGTTCCATGGCGATGCCGATGACAGCCATGCCATCGAAGCGGCGATCCAGGAACGGCTGGCCGCGCGGAAAGACCGGAATTTTGCCCGTGCCGACGCAATCCGGACCGATCTGGCGGCGCGCGGGATTGCCTTGGAAGACGGGCCGGGCGGCACCACCTGGCGGCGGGCCAGTTGAATCGCCCGGCGGCAGGCCAGTTAAACCACCTGGCGGCAAGCCAGATGAACAGAAGGACAAAGCATGCGCTCTCTCCTGTTTTTTGTTGTCCTCGCGGTTGGCGGGGTTGTGTTCCTGAAGGGCAACGTCAATCTGACGCCTGACGATCATGTGCGCAGCACCGGCCCCTCTGTCGCCGGTCTGGGCATTCCCAACCTGTTCGGCGGCGGCAGCCAGATTTCCGCGGTGCTCGGCATGGCGACGTCGATGCTCACGGGCGCTGCGGGCCAGACGCAGCCGGTCCGGCCCGCCACGATCGCGATGCCCAATGGAACGCAAACTGCGGCGACTCCCGGCCGTCCCCCGGCACCCAA
>JAYWAX010000419.1:0-11957 GCA_043782125.1 Acetobacteraceae bacterium
GGCCATCGGAACCGGCGCCGGCGGCTCCGTTCAAGAGGAAATCGCCGCGCGGGACCATCCGGTGCCTTCGTTCCCGAGGTGTGCCGCTCCGGATGGCCCGGTCGAGCCGTGCCATGACCAGGATGGCACAGCGGGGTCGTTCAAGCGATTGCCCGGCAGCGGCAGCATGGGACCATGCGGCGACATACCGGGCGTTGCGGACAAACATACCGTTACGCCGCCGCCAGCGATCGGGCGTCTTCGTCGATCAACCGGTCCACGGTGCGCCGCATATGAAGACGCGCGGCGTCGGAGGCGATATCGACCAGTTCGGACTCGCCGCGTTCGGCCAGCATCGCTTGCTGGCCCTCGACAATCGCTTTGTCTTCCAGAAAAGCGGCGGCGATTTCGGTAAACAATTGCTCGGTGGTCGCAGGGTCTTCGGGGCGAAACCCGTTCGCCGTGGACCAGAAGTAAAAGCACGTCGTATCGGTTTCCGGAGTCAGGCCGTGGAACAGCCGAAACTGGATTTTGCTCCGCTCCGTCAGCCCGTTGGCATAGGCGCCCGCGTCGTCGGCGGCGCTCAGTTGATGGATCGAGCCCGGCGCGATGAACTCAAACATTTGCGCGCGATCGATCCGCCCCGCGAAGTTCACGGCGCGCGTATACGTCGGCGGAGGAACGGAATTCAGCATCCAGCGCGTGAATTTCAAGCCAAGCGCGGTGCGGGTTGTTTCCATTTTGGCATCGACGTGAATCGCCGGATTGCCGCCGATGGTGGAGCCATGCACGTAACCCAGATGGGTCAGGTCCATCAGATTGTCCACCATCAGCATCGCGGCCGCCTTGATCGGGTACATCGTGTGCTTATGGGGCCAGTTTTGGCTGTCGTTGTGCCAGGGATATCGCACGATCGCCGCCGGGTCGGCCTGCGCCGCGTCGCCCGGCCAGATCCACAGAAACCCGTCGATTTCGACCAGCGGAAAGGACCGGACGCGCGCGCGTTCGGGTATCCGGTCCTGACCGGGAATACGGACACAGGCGCCATCGGTGCCGAAAATCAGGCCGTGATAGCCACATTCGAGTCCCTGTTCGACCACTCGGCCCAGATGCAACGGTGCGCCGCGATGGCAGCACATATCCGCCAACGCGGCCGCCTTTCCCGAGGCGTCCCGGTACAGCACGACCGGTTCGTTACAGATCCGCCGCGCCAGCGGTTTGCCAGTCACTTCGTCGGCCCAGGCGGCGACGTACCAGGCGTTGCGGATGAACATGGCGGGCTCCCGGCCGGTTTCTGGTTATTCGCCGGCCATGCGTGCCGCCGTCAGCGGCATCGCGTGGTGGCTCAGGCCGGAGACATCCGCGGCCGTGTGGATCGCCAGCACGGCCCCCGACAGCGCCAAGGCGCGATCCGGGCCAAGCACGGCATTGGTCAGGCCGAAGAATTTCGCCTTCAGCTCGACTTCCGTCAGGAAGTTGCCGGGCTCGCCCTTGGGCACAACGACCGTCTGTTCGAAGGTGCGATTGCCCGCCTGGATCGTCAGTTTGCCTGACATGTTGGCCGGGAATTCGTCTTCCATGGACTGGTCGAACGCGCAGGTCACCTTCGGCAGCAGGCCGCGAATCGTCGGATCGTCGAGCAGTCGATAACTGTCCCAACCCATCGCGCCGGTCGCCAGCGCCGCCGCAATCACGAAGGGGCCACTGAATTGCCCATCGACCGTGTTGCGCGGATCGGCCTTTTTGTCCGGCGGATTGCCGATCAATGTCATCCCGGACTTCGGCAAGCCCAGACGGATCGCGGTGATGTCGGACGGTTTCAGATCGTTCGCGGCGCGCAACGCCAGCGCCGCGTCGATGCCCGCATGGCCGTAACGGCAAGACGGGTAAGGTTTCACCGCCGTGTTCATCGTTTCGAAGACGACACCCAGATCCTGCACGGCACGCTCTGGGGTTGGGTTGGGGGCGAAGGCACGCATGAAACCGTGCCGCCCTTCCAGCGCCTCGGTGGACCCCTTGAAGCCTTCCCGCACCAGCACCGCCGCCATCAGCCCGTTGACCGCGGCCCAACCGACCTGGGACCGCTTGGTCCAGGCACCGTTATGCAGGAACTGCAACGTGCCGGAGGCCTGCGCCTGCACCGTGCCCATCGCGTTGGCGATGCCCTCTGCGTCGAAGCCGAAGATACGGCCCGCCGCGACCGCCGCGCCGAACGCGCCACAGGTGGCCGTCGGGTGGAAGCCGCGGTCGTAATGCGCGCCCGCAGGCAGCGCCAACGCCACGCGGCAGGTGACTTCGTACCCCGCGATAATACCCGCAAGAACGTCCGCGCCGGACGCGCCCACCATCTCGCCCGCCGCGATTGCCGCCGGAATGACCGGCGCGCCCGGATGCAGCGAGCCCGCCGCATGCGTGTCGTCGAAGTCCAGCGAGTGCGCGAGCGCCCCGTTCAGGAACGCGGCACCCATGGGGCTGTAGCGCGCGGCATCGCCGAACACGCCCGCATTGCCGTTGGCCATGCCCATCGCGCGCACCGCAGCGACAAAGGTCTCGGTGCTCTCGGCGTCGTGCCGGGCACGAACGATATTGCCGATCAGATCGAGGACCAGGAACCGCGCGCGCGTCACCACGTCCGGCGGGAGGTTCGACAGTTTCAGGTTCGCGCAAAATTCCGCGAGCTGGGTGGTAACGCCCATGGCGGCATGTCCTCCGATATTTCCGGCAGTGTGCCGGAAAAGTGCGGGGTGGGGAAGGGTTCAGCGACCATGGGTCGCAGATAAGGGGATCGCGGTGGAACCCCCGATGCAACGGCGTTAATGAACGCGGGTACCGCCTGGCCTTTGGCGCAAAAGGCGGTTACGCTGTTGGCGCGGGTCGGAAGCCGCCAAAGCGACCAGGGAACCGGACGATGAAATCGTTGTTATGGACAATGTGCGCCGCGCTGCTCGCGACCACCGCGATCGTTACTCGGCCGGCCCAGGGCCAGACGGAAGCGGTTTACAGCGCGGGGGGTTTCGCGTTTGAAAATGGCGGTGAAATTCCGGACATGAAGGTGGGTTATGTCACCTGGGGCACGCTGAACGCGGCAAAAAGCAACGCGATCCTGCTGGTGCCGGGAACCAGCGGCACGCGGCATTCCTACGACGCGCATATTGGACCGGGGAAGACCTTCGACACGGACAAATACTTCGTCATTGGCGCCGATCCGATTGGCGGCGGGACGTCGTCGTCGCCCAAAGACGGGCTGGGGGTGGCGTTTCCGCGTTACACCATTCGCGACATGGTGCGGGCGCAGCACCGGATGATCACCCAAGGGATCGGGATTTCGAAGCTGCATGCTGTCGGCGGCAGCTCCATGGGATCGTTTCAGACGGTCGAATGGGGCATCGCCTTCCCCGCCGCCATGCGCGGCCTGATCATGATCGTCCCGGCCGCGCGCAGCGACAATCATTTCGCCGCCGTGGTGGATGCGTTCGAGGCGATGATCACCCTCGATCCCGCATACCTGGGCGGCGCCTACAAGACAAACCCGACCGAAGGGATCCGGCGGGCCGCGCTGATTTATTTTCCCTGGACCAGCAGCGACGAATTTCTGATTGGGCTGGACGAGAAAGCTTACGAGGCCGCGAAGACAGCCGCCGGCGAGCGGTGGATGAAGGAATGGGACGCCAATTCGATGCTGTGGCGTTATTATGCCAGCCGGGGGCACGATGCCTCGAAGCCGTTTGGCGGCGATATGACGAAGGCTCTGGGCCGGATAGAGGCGCCGGTGTTGTTGCTGCCCAGTATGACCGATAGGACAATACCGGGATATTTGACACGGGAGTTGTACCGGGGTTTACGCAGCAAGGTCGAATACGCGGAAATACCGTCGATCAAGGGACACTCCGCGGGCGGGGCGCCGCCGGGGACGGCGGAATATGGGTATATCAGCGAAAAGATCCGGGCGTTTTTGGCGGGGTTGGGGGCGCCCTGACCCGCCGGCGCGTCAAAACAGAACGAAGTCGCCATTCCATCGAGCATCGTCTACTTCCAGGCATGGATCTGGCTGACGTGGACGCCGAACCGGCTCGACAGTTCGGCGATCGTGCCTACTTCCCGGATCGCGGCCAGCGCCACCTTCGACCTGAACGCAGGCCAGTGTTTCTTCCGCGTATCGGTCATGTCTCACCTTCGGCCATCCGGCCGTTCCAGGCGATAACTCTCTCTTAGCTATCTGTCCAGTTTCCAGGGTCCACCTCAGAGCCCAAGAAATTTATTCGGCAGGGATCTCCAGCAGAAGTCGCGCGATTTCGTCGGATGCAGTTCCATTACCGTATTCTGCCACGTCGCGTCGCGGCTTGTATGCGGCTTCGGTCCACAGGCGGTTCCAGCCGGCCTCGACAGTTTCCACCCACTCGGTCTCGTCGCGCAGAGTGACGCATGGCACGCGATGGAAATAGGCCTCTTTTTGTAAACCCCCAGAGTCGGTGAACACAGCTACGGCGTTGCTGACCAACCTGGTCATATCCAGGTAACCGAGCGGTGGCAGCAGCGTGATCCCATTTGGCTTCCAATCCGCACGGTCGATTAGTGCACGGGTACGCGGATGAACCGGAATGACCACGGGACACTCCCGTGCCGCGTCCTCCAACCAGCGGAGCACGCGGGCAAAACGTTCGGGATCGTCGGTGTTCTCAGCGCGGTGAAAAGTAGCGACCGCGTAAGCGCCGGGCGTCAGTTCTCGATCTTCGAGAATGCGAGAAGTTTGAAACGACAATTTCGCCGCCATCAACGAGGCGTCGAACATTACGTCGCCAACCGCGTGGACGCCTGCCTCAATGCCTTCCCGGCGCAGATTCTCTACCGCAGTCGCCGTCGGGCACAGCAGCAACGCGCTGACATGGTCGGTCAAAACCCGGTTCACTTCCTCCGGCATTCGCCGATTGAAGGACCTCAGACCGGCCTCCACATGCGCAACGGGAATATGCAGCTTCGCCGCCGCCAAGGCGCCTGCCAAAGTAGAGTTGGTGTCGCCATAAACCAACATCCAATCTGGCCTTTCCTCGATCAGGATCGTCTCGATCGCTGCCAACATTCGGCCGGTCATCGCACCATGGCCCAGACTATGGATGCCGAGATGATGTGTTGGGGCCGGTATTCCGAGTTCGGAAAAGAACTGATCCGACATGTTCGGGTCGAAATGCTGACCAGTATGGACCAGCACCTCGCGCATCCCGGATCGAGCCAGCGCGGCACTAACTGGCGCCGCCTTTACGAATTGCGGGCGGGCACCGACCACAGTGAGAACAGTCTTTGTCATGCGGGGGAAATTCCAGACGTGGCGCAACGGCCCCGGTCGCATCCCGCGGTCAGCCCGGCATATAACGCTTCCAATTTTGCCCGTTCCATATCCCAGGACAGGTCCCTGGCTGCGACCAGGGCCGCGCGTTTCATCTCATCGACTTCCGCAGCGGATAATTCCGACAGGATCCTGCCCAACGAGTCCGGCGCCCGCGGCACCACCCGGCCAAACCGGTGCCGGTTCACAAGCGCGACCATGTCGTCACCCGGGCTCACCAGAACGGCAAGGCCTGCCATGACGTACTCGAACAACTTGTTTGGCAGCGCAAAGCGGTTGTGCCGCGTTTCCGTAGGGCCCAGATACACCCCAATATCCGCGGAGTTGGCGAGTCCCACCACCTCGTCAGGCGGTACTGCGGGTTCGATGGTCACACGATTGGCGACACCTGCCGCCCGGATCGCGGCGGTCAGGAGTGGCGCGAACCCGGGCGCGAGGTCCCCGCGCAACGTCAAGATGTCATCCGGGCAAACTGGCAGTGCAGCGATAATCGCCTCGATTCCGCGGTAGTCTTTCAGGATGCCGTGAAACAGCAATCGGCGCGGGTGGCCGGTGGGGCGGAACGGCCGCGGCTGCCAGGCAGGCACATTGCGAACGACCGTAGGAAGACGAGACAGCCCATATTGACTGGTCAACGACCGCGCAATTCCGTCGCTGACGGCGATGACCCGGTCGGCGGCCGCGATCCCTTTCGCTTCAATCGCCGCGACATGGGCCCGCATCAGCAGGCGCCATACAAGGCGATGGGCGTGTTCCTCAGTCGCAAATTCATGGCTGTCGTAGACGATCCGCGACCCGCACACAGCCTTGGCAGCCTGCGCGGCGGGCAGGGTAGGCCAATCGTTTGCGTGAACGATGTCCGGCCGTAGTTCGCACAAGACCCGGCGAGCCGCAGCATTGGTCTCAGCCAGGCCGTGCAAAAACTCTGCGGTAAAAGGTGCGATTGCTGCCGGCGCGTGCCGCAGAGCCATGCCAATGCGGTTGGGCCAACCCCTCTCCGCGACCGGGAGACGGACGAACGTGCTGACTCCCGCAGGCTTATCCCCGAACCCGACAGCCAGAACCTCATGCCCCATTTCAGCCAGCGTGCCGATCGCCCGCATCACCCGCGTATCATGGGACAGTGTAGAAAAGGCGATCACTGCGACACGACACGGGCGCACCGTTCTGGCGAGGCTCACGACACCACCACGCCGCGCAACTCCATTAAATGTTCGTGCAATTGGTTTGCACGGTGACGCCACCCGAATGCCCGATGGGCAGCGGTGGCCCCCGCCAAGCCTAGTTCTCGCGCCAGAGACGGATCATTTCGTAGCCTGGCGACGGCGGCAGCCAAAGCAGGCGCGTCGTCCATCGCGATCACCAAACCCGAGTTGGTCTCCCGCACCAGTTCTTCCTGTCCCGGCAAGTCGGTAACGACGACCGGCGTGCCGCAAGCCATCGCCTCGAACAGCTTCAGGGGAAGGACACCATGCCCTGAGCGCCCGCCGGGATTAGAGATAGGAACCAACGCGGCGACCGCGCCGCGGAGCAAGACCGGAATGGTCGCGTAGTCCTGGCGGCGTAACCAGACGATCGGACCACCTTTGGCGGCGGCTTCACACATCCGCGGGCTCTCGGCGCCGTCGCCTGTGACGATCAGGTCGGTATCGGGCGGCCAAAGGGGATCGAGTGCCGCAGCGAGCATTGTGTCCACGCCGTGCCAGCGAGCCAGGCTGCCCACGAACAGCGCGTAGGGGCGCGGATGCACATGGCGCGCGCCGGCCGGCGAAAATAACTGAAGGTTTGCACCATTGGGCACCAGGTGGACGGGCACGTTGGGTGCGACTCGCCGCGCCCAGTCAACGAGGCCAGGGGTAACGGGGAAGAGCGCATGGGCCAACCGATACTGCGCGATCTGCAAACATGCCGGTAGCCAGATCACCGGGCGCATCCAGGGATAGGTCACGCCGAGATCGGCGATGGCGCCGTTGATCTCATGCACGACGACAAGACCCGCCAATTTCGCCGCGATGGCAGCCGGCCACGCCAAGGGATGTCCGCGAACATACAAAACGTCATGCCCGCGCAATTTAGGTAGCAACCGGCAAAGCACGCGCGCGTGTTCCAAAAACCTGCCGATCACTGGTGGACGGGCCGTTTGTTCAGCTGGGCGGGCAAGAAACCGGGACACAGCCCACCCTGCCATCTCAAGACCCTCAATGATCTCGGTAACATGCGTATGGGCCGCGCGGCCGGGGGAAAGCGCCTCCAACGACAGATAGGCAAGGCGGCCAACGTCTTTCCGCGCGACCGTTGGCCCGGACCTATCGGACATGCCCGGCCAATGATCCGCTCAGGCGAACCGCCCCGGGGCCATGAGTCATTCCGCGACCCGAGCCCTACCCGGCGATGTGAGCGCCCGGCGCACGGCACCGACGATTCGATCCTGGATATCCTCTGCGAGATAGGGGTGCATCGGCAAACTCAGTACTTCCGTGGCCAGGCGCTCGGCGACCGGGAGTCCATTTCCTGCAACCGGAAAGGTCTTATAAGCGGTCTGCTGATGCACGGCCTTTGGGTAATAGATCGCCGTGGGAATACCGGCGGCCTTCAGCTCTGCCGCGACGGCATCGCGATCGTGACCGGGGATTCGTAGCGTGTATTGCGCCCACACCGAGGTAAGGCCGTCTGGCACTCCCGGCACGGCCGCCACGTCGCCTAAAAGCGCATTATAACGTTGGGCCACGCGATCGCGCGAATCGATCTCGTCTGGGAATATTTTCAGCTTCTCTATCAAGATCGCGGCCTGCATCGTATCCAGGCGGCCGTTCATGCCGATACGAACGTTGTCGTACTTGTCGCTACCTTGTCCGTGCACCCGCAACGACCGCATCACATCGGCCAGATCGCCGTCGTCCGTGAAGATCGCGCCGCCGTCGCCGTAACAGCCCAAAGGTTTGGCAGGAAAAAAGCTGGTGGAGGTTGCGTCGCCGATGACCCCGGCCGGCCGGCCCTTATACGTCGCACCGAAACTTTGCGCGGCGTCGCACAGGACCCATAACCCTTCGGCGGCGCAAATCGGCAATATCGCGTCGTAATCCGCCTGCTGTCCGAAAAGATCGACGGGGATGACCCCCACCGGCCGCAGTCCCTTGGCGCGCGCGGTCTCGATCGCCTGCGACAAGCTCGCCGGGTCCATATTAAAGGTGTCGGCAAGTGAATCGACGAAAACCGGAGTGGCGCCGACCAAAGCCACGACCTCGGCGGTCGCCGCGAACGTGAAGGTCGGGCAGAGAATCGCATCGCCCGGCTTCACGCCCTTGGCCATCAGAACCAACGACAAGGCGTCGGTGCCGTTGGCGCAGGACACCGTGTATTTTGCGCCGCAAAAGGCAGAAAGATCGGCTTCGAGGGCCTTCACTTCGGGCCCCATGATATAGGCGCCATGATTGACGACACGCAGCACAGCGTCATCCACCTTGGTGCCGAGGCGGCGGCGTTGCGTGGCGAGGTCGATGAAGGGGATGGAATCATTCGGCATCAGTCGATTTCCTCAATGGCGCCGGAGGCAGTCTCGCGGTAACGGGCTCCTGTCAACGGGCAGGTTAGATCGGGACCGAGTTTGCCGCCCGCGCGGCTCATCCAGCCGATACGGCGGGCGGGGATTCCAGCCATCAGGGCGAAAGCGGGGACTTCGCCAACAACGACCGCGCCAGCGGCGATGAAGCTGTACTTTCCAAGTGTGGCGCCGCAGACAATGGTGGAGTTGGCGCCAATGGTTGCGCCATCGCGGACCAATGTCTGGCGGAATTCATCCTTGCGGATAATCTCGGATCGCGGGTTGTTTACGTTGGTGAACACGCAGGAGGGGCCGCAGAAGACGTTGTTCTCCAGCGTCACGCCTTCGTAGATCGAGACGTTGTTCTGGATTTTCGCGTTGTCGCCGATGGTGACCTTTGGGCCAATGACGACGTTCTGGCCGACGCTGGCTTTCTTGCCGATGCGGACATCGCCCAACACGTGGCTGAAATGCCAAATGCGGGTGCCTTCGCCGATTTGTACGCGATCGTCGACATAGGCGGATTCGTGGATCATGACGCCGGGGTGATCGCCCACGACTTTCGATTTAACGGCCGGCGCGGGCAACGGCGGCAAACGGCCGGCTTCCATCGCCGCGCTGGCACGCGCCAGGACTCGCAGCACGCGCAAACCTTCGCGCCCGTCGGTGCGGGGCGCCGTTCCATCGCGGACGCAGTCCAGGAAGTGGCTGCATTCCTGCTTCAACGGTTCGGCCAACGGAACGGCGATCGTTTCGGGCTCGCCGCGCACGGGTTCCGGCGTGTTGTTCTTCCAGACGATCTTGTTGGGGTGGAGGATCAGCTTTCTGTCCCAATCCACAGTATCGTCGAACACCGCCATACCCTCGGAACCGACGACCGTTAACTTCTGCTCCTTGAACGGGTGCAGCCAGGAGACAGATACCTGGGCGCGCAATCCGCCGGGGAAGGTCAGATGGGCGGTGGCGACGTCGGCGATGTCGCCGCCAATGTGATATCCACCGACCGCCTCGACCTGGTTCGGCTCCGCGCCCGCCAGCGACAAGACCATCGACAAATCGTGCGGCGCGAAGGACCAGAGTACGTCTTCCTCGCGGCGGATTTTTCCCAAACTCTGGCGGTTGGAGAAGATATGCTGGATACGTCCCAGTCTGCCCTCGCGGACGAGTTCAAGCAGCCTGATGAAAACGGGATGGTATTGCAGCAGGTGTCCGACCATCAGCCGGCGGTCCAGACGCTCCGCGAGCTGACACAGCGCCTCGGCCTCGCTCTCCGCCAGCGCGACCGGCTTTTCCACGAAAACGTGCTTGCCTGCTTCCATCGCCGCCCGGGCAAGACGGACATGCATGACTGCGGGCGCCGCAATCGCGACGGCCTGGATCGAGGGGTCCGCCAGGACGGCATCCAGCGTCATCGCTCGCGCGCCGTACTTATCCGCGAGGCCTTGCGCCGTCGCCGCATCGGCGTCGGCGACCGCGGTCAGCGCACCGAGTTCGGCAAAGTTGCGGACGAGATTCTTGCCCCAGTACCCGCAACCAATCACGGCCACGGACGGTACCGCGCCATGGGAGACCCCCATTGAGCCCGCGCTCTGAGTACCACCCGTCTCTGTTTCCACCGATTTCATGCCTTTACCAGATTTGACCCTGAAAGACCGAGCCGCGCGCACGCATTGCGAGTATCAACCACCAGCTTCGCGTGAGCGACCACAGCCGCATAATCCACATCGTCATGATCGGTCGAAATCAGAACCCCGTCGTAACCAGCCAGGGTCGCTGAGTCCAGCGGCACCGACCGGCGCCCCTGAAGCTCCGAGTGTTCTCGCGTGGGCGGCACGACCGGAATGTAGGGATCGTGATAATCCACATGCGCGCCCCGCTTTTCGAGTAGCTCGATCAATTTCAGCGACGGGCTTTCGCGCATGTCGTCGACGTTTTTCTTATAGGCCAACCCCAACAACAGGATACGCGCACCAGCCAGGCCGCGGCCCACGAGCCGATCCAATGCCTCGGCCATACGGTTGACGACCAGATAGGGCATTCGGGTATTGATTTCGCCGGCCAGCTCTATGAACCGGGTCGCGATGTCGAATTCTCGGGCCTTCCAGGTCAGGTAAAACGGGTCAATCGGGATGCAGTGCCCGCCCAAACCCGGCCCGGGATAGAAGGGCATGAATCCGAATGGCTTGGTTTTCGCTGCTTCGATGACTTCCCAGACATCGATTCCCATCGCGGCATAGACGACCTTCAGCTCGTTCACGAGGGCGATGTTAACGGAACGAAATATGTTTTCCGTCAGTTTCACGGCCTCGGCGGTGGCGGGCGAAGAAACCGGGACAGTACGCACAACGAACTGACTGTAAAGCGCGTCCACGGCGGCCAACGCGTCCGGCCCGTCGCCGCCGATCACCTTGGGGATACTGGCGGTGTCGTGGGTCGCATTGCCGGGGTCTTCGCGCTCCGGCGAGAAAGCCAGGAAGAAATCCTGGCCGCTGCGCAGTCCGTTGGCTTCCAGCAGCGGCTTCATGACCTCGATGGTCGTGCCAGGATACGTCGTGGATTCGAGCACGATCAGTTGGCCTGGCCGAACGATCTTGGCAATCGAGGCCGTGGTGTTCACGATGTACGAGAGATCGGGCTCGCGGTGCTGAGTAAGCGGAGTCGGCACGCAAATCAGGATCGCGTCGGCGTCTTTTAGTTCGGTACTGTCGGTGGTGGCGCGAAACCGCTTCTGGCGGATCATCTCCGCGATCTGGTTGTCGTCGATGTGGCGGATGCCACTATGACCGCAGTTCAACGCCTCGACCCGGCTGGCGTTGACATCGACGCCAAGCACACGAAATCCGGCCTTCGCAGCGGTCAGCGCCAACGGGCATCCGACATAGCCAAGGCCGACAATCCCGATCGTGGCATCCCGGCTGCGGAACTTTTCAACCAACTGTTTACTGGCCGCTGACTCAGCGGCGGGCAAAACCGGCACCTTGCAATTCCCTTCGTTCGTCGTTCCACTCGCCATGGCGCCGCGCGGCCCTCCCGGTCTGGGTGCGAGTCTCGCGGGCGGGTCCTTCCTCGAAACCCGTCCCCGATCGCCGGCCAGTT
>JAYWAX010000420.1:0-11920 GCA_043782125.1 Acetobacteraceae bacterium
CGGCCAAGGCGGTCCGGCGTGTGAGTTTCATGCCTGTGTTTCCTTCCGGTGCGTCAATTTCAACCAAAGCGATTCGATCCCGCCCATGATACCGCGCGGCATGAAGTACATAAGCAGGATCAGCAAGACTCCGTAGATTGCCCAGGCTGGGACGTCGTAACGGAGAGAGAATGTAACTTTCATCCAGTCGGAAATGGACTGGGACGAATTCTGGATCAACACGATAAAGGCGCCGCCCACCAGACACCCCGGCAGGGACGCGATTCCACCAACGACAAGACCGACCAGGAACGACACCGCGAGTTGCAGGGTGAAGCTGTCCGGTGCGACGTAGGCGACGGTGATGGCCGACAGCGCGCCGCCGACCCCGGTGATGCCCGCACTGATCCCGAATGTGAGTGTTTTGTATTTGGCGGTATCGATGCCCATCGTGGCAGCGGCCATGGCGTGATCGCGGATCGCCATCATTGCCCGCCCGCTGCGGCCGCGCAGCAGGTTTCGAACAATCCAGAACGACAGCATCGTCAGGATCAGGCACAGATAATACAGATATTGGTCGGTGCCGAGCCGGGTAAATTCCGGCGCGTCCGGCTTGTCCAGAATCAACCCGCCGACGCCACCGGTCCAGCCCGCGATCGCCTTATATTTCAACAATTGCGGCACCGCGATCGCGAGCGTGAAAGTCGCCAGCGCCAGGTAATGGCCCTCTAATTTCAGCGCGGGAAACCCGAACAGAAACCCGGCACCGAAACAAACCACCGCCGCGACCGGAATCGTCGCGTAGTACGGCCAGCCCGCGAAATTCATCAGGATCGCGGTCGTATAAGCACCGATCGCGAAGAACGCACTGTGCCCCAGGGAAATCTGGCCGTTAAAGCCAATGAGCAGGTTCAGGCCGAGGATGGCGATCGTATTGATCAGCATCGATTGGCCCATGAACATGTAATACTCGAAACTTGGGTCCTGCGTGAGGAAACCCATCAGCGGCAACGCCGCGAGCAGCACCCAGAACATGGTCGCGATCCAACCCAGACCACCCTTCGCCGCCCAACTATTGTCGATCCCAGCCATGGTCAGACCCGCCTCACGATGACCTGGCCGAAGATGCCAGCCGGTTTCAGCAACAGCACGCCCACCACCATCGCCAGCGCAAAGCTGAGTTTCAGCTCGTTGCCGATGATATAACTGCCCACCAGATTTTCCAGCACACCGACGATGAACCCGCCGGCAACCGCGCCCATCGGATTGCCAATCCCGCCGACCAGAGCACCCGCGAACCCATAGACCAGAATGCCGGTCATCATGTTAGGATCGAGGAAGACGATCGGCGCCACCAGCATCCCCGCGACCGCCCCGATCGCCGCGGCCAGGCCCCAGCCAAGCGCCAGCATCCAGGACACGCGCACCCCCATCAGCCGCGCGGAGGACGCGTTCTGCGCCGCCGCCCGCATCGCCAACCCAAGCGTCGTATAGCGGAAAAACACCGTCAAAATTCCCAACATAATGACGGTGACCGCGACAATCCCAAGTTGCTGCGCGCTGACCAGACCATTGCCAAAGATATCCTTTGGCGGAAACGGTGTCGGAAACGGCTTGATCGTATAACTCCAGAGCATGCCCGCCAGCGCGTTGAAAAACGACAGCAACGCGATAAAACAGACGACAAGGGACAAGACCGGTGCGGTCTCCAACGGTTTCAATATGACACGCTGAATAAACAACCCGCCCGCGAAAGCGACCAGCACACTGCCGACGAACGCAGCCCAGTACGGCAGGCCCGCGTCGATCATCGCCCATGCCAAATATGTCGCGAACATCGCCATTTCGCCCTGGGCGAAATTAATATGGTCGGTCGACACGAATATCATGACAAGTCCAAGCGCGACACAAGCGTAAATCGCGCCGCTCGTCAGTCCCGAGACAAGTTGCTGGATGAAAAATTCCATCGTCAGTACCCCAGATACGCTTTTCGGAGTGTTTCGTCGTTCTTGACCAGCTCCGACGGCCCCTGCGTCACCACGCGCCCGGTTTCCAGCAAATAGACGTGATCGGCCAGTTCCAGCGCCATCGCTGCGTTCTGCTCCACGATCAACATGGAAACCTTCCGTTCCTGGTTGATGTATTTCAGAATTCGAAAGATCTCCTGAACGACCAGCGGCGCGAGCCCGAAAGACGGCTCGTCCAACAGCATCAGCCGCGGCGCCAGCATCAGCGCGCGTCCGACGGCCAACATCTGCTGCTCGCCGCCCGATAACGTGCCCGCCTGCTGCTTTATGCGTTCTTTCAGACGGGGAAACAGTTCGAACACCAGATCCATGTCGCGCATGGCCGCGGCGCGATCCTTGCGTATGTGAAACGCGAGCCGCAGGTTTTCGTCCACCGACAGCCCGGTGAACGTCCCGCGCCCTTCCGGCACCTGACCGATGCCAAGCCGGACAATGTCCTCCGTCGCGAATTTAGAGATATCCTTGCCATCGAAAACCGTCGTGCCCGCGCGGCGCACCATGTTGCAAATCGCCCGCAATGTCGTGGTCTTGCCCGCACCGTTGGCGCCCAGAAGCGCGGTGACCCCGCCTTGTTCGATGCTGATGTCGATATCGTACACCGCCCGGATCGGGCCGTACCAGGCGCTGAGGCCTTTGACATCCAATATGGCGGCCATCAGGCGGCGGTCCCCAGATAAGCGCGGATGACCTCGGGGTGGCGGCGGACCTCGTCCGGCGTGCCCTCGGCGATCTTGCGGCCGAAATTGACGGTGACGACCTTGTCGGAGACGGACATGACAAGGCTCATGTGATGTTCCACCAGCAGGACCGTGACGCCCTGGACATCGCGGACCCGGCGGATCTGATGCTCCAGTGTGGCGACTTCCTCGTGGTTCAGGCCGGCGGCCGGTTCGTCCAACAGCAGCAATTTCGGCTGCGCGGCCAAAGCACGCGCGAGTTCGACGCGCTTGCGAATCGGAAACGGCAGCCCACCCGCAGGCCAGTGAACGAAGCCACTCAGGTCCATGAAGTCGATCAACTCCATCGCCCGTTCGCGCGCCGCCTTCTGTTCCGCGACCACGGCGGGCAGGCGCAACGCATTGGCGAAAAAGCTGGAATCCGTCTTGCCATGCCGTCCGACCATGACGTTTTCCAGCACCGTCAGGCGATCGAACAGCGCCACGTTCTGAAACGTCCGCCCGATGCCCATGGAAGCGATCAGATGCCGCGGCGTCGCCAGCACCGACTGACCCTGAAACAGGATTTCGCCCTCGCTTGGCTGGTACAACCGGCTGAGGCAATTGAACAATGTGGTTTTACCGGCGCCGTTGGGACCGATCAGGCCGAGAATCTGACCTTCCTCGACCTCGAACGACACGCTGTCGAGGGCGAGCACCCCGCCAAAGCGAACCGTCACGCCGCGCACATCCAGAAGCGGTTCCGCCATCTGTCCAACGTTCTCCCTGCCAGCGGTTCCGAACCCTCTGCCGGGATTTCATGCCGCGAACCGACAATGCGTAACCAGGCGGGCGGACGCAATGGGGAAAATGGAACGAGTCGCGGCGCCCAGGCGCAACAACCGGGCGCGCCAACATTGACGCCACCCCCCGCCCCGCGCAGGCTGCCGGTAATGAAGGCCAAGGGAGTAAAAAATGTCCGCCTCCACGACCGCCGATAAAACACTCGAAACCGTCACGATGCGAACTGTCGCATGGCGCCTGATGCCCTTTCTGATCGCCGCTTACGTCATCTGTTATATCGACCGCGTGAATGTCGGTTTCGCCGCGTTACAAATGAACAAAGCCGTCGGCATCGACCCGAAAACCTACGGTCTCGGTGCGGGCATTTTCTTTGTCGGATATTTTATTCTGGAAGTGCCAAGCAATCTGGCCCTGGAACGATTCGGCGCGCGCAAATGGATCGCGCGCATCATGATCACCTGGGGCATGGTTTCCATGGCCTTTGCGCTGATCGGCGGACCCATATCCTTTCTCGTGTTACGATTCTTGCTCGGCGCCGCGGAAGCGGGCTTCTTTCCCGGCGTGATTCTGTATCTGACCTATTGGTTCCCCGCCGTTTACCGCGCGAAAATCGTCGGCATATTCATGGTCGGCATCCCCGTCGCCGGAATGATCGGCTCCCCCCTCTCTGGCGCCATCCTCGGCATGGACGGCGTCCTGGGTCTTGGCGGCTGGCAATGGATCTTCATCCTGGAGGCCTTGCCAGCCATTCTGCTCGGCTTTTACGCGTTCGTCTGGTTGACCGATAAACCAAAGGACGCGACCTGGTTGAAGCCAGACCAACAGGCGTGGCTGATCCGGACCCTGGAAACAGAACGGGCGCGCGCCCCGAAAATCCAGCACCAGTCCATCTGGCAGGTGATGACCAATAAATACGTGCTGATCATGGCATTGGTTTACGCCGGAGCCTCGGGCGCCTCGACCTCGCTGGCGCTGTGGATGCCGACCTTGGTGAAGTCGTACGGCCTGACCAACTTCAACACCGGACTGGTAAACGCGATCCCCTTCGCGGTGGCGGCCGTGTGGATGGTGGCCTGGGGTCACAGCTCCGACCGGACCGGAGAACGCGTGTGGCACAATGCTTTGCCGTTGATGTGGATGATCGCGGCGCTGCTGTTGACGTTCTGGGCTTCGAATTTGTGGATGATCGTGCCGCTGCTGACGCTGATCGCCGCCGGCACTTATGCCAGCAAAGGACCGTTCTGGGCTTTGTCGTCGGAATGGCTCGGTCCAGCCGCCTCTGCGGCCGGACTCGCGCAAATCAACGCCCTGGGCAATCTGTCCAGCTTCTTCTTCAACTATATGATTGGCTATATCAAGGACGAGACTGGCAGTTTCCCGATGGCACTGCTGCCGATCGTCGTCGTCGCGACATTGGGAACGATCAGCATTCTGGTCATCGGACGTCACCAGCCGCGCACGGTCGCGGTGCAACACTGACCGAACGCCGCGCCTTCCGGGTTCAGGCAGGGAAGGCGCGGGTCATGCCAGTTCGTATTCCGCCTCCGGCGTATAAACCGCGTGCGCCTTGCACAAGATCGAGGAGAACAAGGTGAAATGTTCGACCGGCAGCGGCTGCGTCCGGAACAGATTATGCGCCTGCACGAATCCTGCGACTTTTCCCTCCGCCGGATTGTCCAGCCGCGCCAGAGTCACATGCGGCTGAAATTTCCGGCGCTCCGGCTCCAGTCCGCACCGCCGTAAAGCCGTTTCGATCTTGGTGCGAAGATGGTCCAGCGCCGGAGTCTTTTCCACGCCCACCCAAAGCGCCGAACTGATCCCGCCTTTGGAAAAAACCCCCATCCCCGTCAACGTCAGATCGAACCCCCGCGCGCGCAAACCCAGCAACGCATCGTCCACATCCCGCGCCACATGCGACGGGATATCGCCGATAAACCGCAAAGTCAGATGAAAATTCTCCGGCGGCACCCAGCGCGCGCCGGGGATGCCGGAACCCGATAACGCCGCGAGTTGCGCGCGGACAGACCAGGGAAGATCCAGAGCGACAAACAGTCTCATGAGGGTCAAACCTCCGACAGCAGCCTTTCCACCATCGGTAACAGGCGGTCCACGATTCGCGCGACCCCCATCGCGTTCGGATGAATCCCGTCCGCCTGGTTCAGCCCCGCCACCCCGGCAACGCCGTCGAGGAAGAACGAATCGTAAAGAATCCCGGGCCGCTGGCTCAACCGATCGAACACCGCGCGATATTCGCGGCCATACTCCGGTCCGAAATTCGACGGCGGATACATCCCGCTCAACAAAACCTTCACATGTTTGGCGGCGAGGCGATCCAAAATCGCGGTCAGGTTGCGCGCCATCTCGCCGGGGTCCAGCCCGCGCAGCCCGTCATTGGCGCCAAGCTCCACGATCGCCGCGTCCGCGCCGCCCGCCAGCACCCAATCCAGCCGCGCCAGCCCGCCCGCCGAGGTATCGCCAGAAACCGCTCCGTCGGCGATCTCGATGTCGATCCCCCTTGCCCGCAACCCCGCCGCCAGCCGCGCCTGAAACCCCTCGCCCCTGGGCAATCCGTACCCGGCGGTCAACGAATCCCCCAGAATCAGAAGCCGCCGCCCAGATGCCCGCGCCGCAGTCATGCCCCTACCCGCCGGTCCTGTTACAACAACGTAAGCAGCCACGATAAAGGCGCGCCGCCCCTGTCGGAACGCCCGGTCCTCGCCATATGGTGGCCTCATGGATGCTTTCCCGCCTCAACCTGGTCCCGCCACCACGGCGACACCGCTCGTGCGTGTCGAAAACCTGTCGCTGACCCTGCCGTCCGCCTCCGGCCCCGTCAACATTCTTCGCGGCGTCGATCTCACGATCGACGCGGGCGAGTCCGTCGGCCTTCTGGGGCCCTCAGGGTCCGGGAAAACCAGCCTGCTCATGCTGCTCTCCGGGCTGGAACGCGCCACCGGCGGCTCGATCGTGCTGGACGGACAAACGGTCACCACGATGGACGAGGACGCCCTGGCCCGGATGCGCCGGACACATATCGGCATCGTGTTCCAGGCTTTTTACCTCATCCCCACCATGACCGCGCTGGAAAACGTCGCCGTCCCCCTCGAACTCGCGGGCGCACGCGATGCCACCGCCCGCGCCGCCGCCGCGCTGGAGGCCGTGGGCCTGAGCCATCGCATGACCCACCTCCCCTCCCGCATGTCCGGCGGCGAGCAACAACGCGTCGCCATCGCCCGCGCCTTCGCCCCCGGCCCGCGCCTGCTGCTGGCGGACGAGCCCACCGGCAATCTGGATCAGGCGACCGGAGAAACCGTGATCGACCTGCTGTTCGCCCAACGCGCCCGTCTGGGCACGACGTTGCTGCTGATCACCCACGATCCGGCACTGGCCGCGCGCTGCGACCGGCGCATTCGTATGGCGGACGGAAAGATCGCTTGAGCCAAGATCATGCGTTCAAGAGTGCGGATCGATCGCGGCCGGGTGCCCAAACCGGGACCTGGTCTGCCCTCTGCCTTGCCATCCGTCTTGCCCGCCGGGAACTCCGCGGTGGCATCCGTGGCCTGAAAACCGTCCTCCTTTGCCTCGCCCTTGGCGCGGGCATCGTTGCCGCTGTCGGCAGCCTGCGCGCCGCCGTGGACGCGGGCCTCGCCGCCGACGGCCGCCGCCTCCTTGGCGGAGACTTCGAAATCGACGGCGGCAACAGCCCCCTCCCCGCCGAACTCCCGGCGTGGCTACGCGAACAGGGTGCCACCACCTCCGAAATCGTCATGATGCGGTCCCTCCTCGTCGCCCCCTCCGGTGAGCGGACCCTGATCGAGCTGAAAGCCGCCGACCCCGCCTGGCCCCTGGTCGGCGCGCCCGAACTGTCGCCGCCCCAACCCCTCCCAGATGCCCTGGCGAAGCGCGACGGGCACTACGGTCTGCTGGCCGATCCGCTGATCCTGGAACGGCTGAACCTCAAACCCGGCGATCTTGCCCGCCTGGGAACCGCTTTTTTTCGCATTTCCGGCGCGCTTAAGGCCGAGCCCGACCGCGTCGCCACCCCCTCCATGTTCGGCCCGCGAGTCCTGATCTCCGCCGCCGCTTTGGCCGAAACCGGCCTCGTTGCCCCCGGCACCCTGGCCCGCCACGCGTTACGCGCCACCGCCTCCCCCCTCGCCGCGGCGGTCATCCCGGCCTTGCTGCGCGAAAAATTCCCCAATAACGGCTGGCGCATCCGCGACCCCAAGGACGCCGCCCCCACCGTCACCCGCTTCCTGGACCAGACCAGCCTGTTTCTGACCCTGGTCGGCCTGACCTCCCTCCTGGTCGGCGGCATCGGGGTCGCCAACGGGGTTGGCGTCTGGCTCGACGCCCGCGCCCGCACCATCGCGACCTTGCGCTGCCTGGGTGCCTCCTCGAACCTGGTCCTGACCATCTGCCTGATCCAGGTCATGAGCCTCGCCGCCGCCGGAGTCGTCCTGGGTTTGGCCTTCGGCGCTGCCGTGCCGCTGGCCGCCGCCTGGCTGCCGGACGGGTTGCTGCCCGTACCGCCGGTCGCCGCGCTCTATCCTAAACCCCTTGGCCTCGCTTTTTGCTTCGGCCTGCTCACCGCCCTCTGCTTCTCCCTCTGGCCGCTGGGGCGCGCCGCACGCATCTCCGGCGCAAGCCTGTTCCGCGACGCGGCCGCCCCGGAGCAGGCGATGCCCGGAAAACCGATCCAGATCGCCAACGCCGCGACCGCAATGGCACTGATCGCCGTGACCATCCTTGCCGCCGCCGATCGCTGGTTCGCGCTGTATTTCTGCGTGGGCGCTGCCGCGACCCTGGCCCTGTTCCGCCTCGCCGCGCTCGCCGCCATGCGCCTGGCCCGCGCCCTGCCCGCGTCGAAAATCCCCTGGGTCCGGATCGGCGTGGCCAACCTCCACCGGCCCGGTGCCGCCACCCCATCGCTGATGCTGTCCATCGGACTGGGCCTTTCCACCCTCGCCACCGTCGCCCTGATCCAACACAACATCCGCGTCCAGATCCTGGAGCAAATGCCCGCCGCCGCCCCCAGTTTCTTCTTCGTCGATATTCAAAACGAGCAGATGGGCCGGTTCCGCGATCTGGCCAACACGGTCCCCGGCCCCGTCGAAATCCGCGACGTGCCTTCCCTGCGCGCCCGCGTCACCGCCATCAAAGGCGTCCCCGCCGAACAGGCCGACGTCACACCCGAAACCGCATGGGCCATGAAAGGCGACCGGGGCCTCACCTACGCCGCCGCCCAGCCGCCCAACACACACCTCGCCGCTGGCGCCTGGTGGCCGGAAAACTACGACGGCCCGCCATTGGTCTCGTTCGACGCGGGCCTCGCCAAGGGCTGGCATGTCGGCATCGGCGATACGATCCAGGTGAACGTCATGGGTCGCGACATCGACCTGAAAATCGCCAGTTTGCGGGATATCGCCTGGCAGAGCCTGTCCATCAACTTCTTCATGGTCGCCAGTCCCGGCCTGCTCTCGCATGCCCCGCACACTCATATCGCCACCGTTCGGGTCGATCCGGTACAGGAAGCGGCGGTGCTGCGCGCCGTGACCGACGGATTGCCAAATGTCACGGGAATTCGCGTGGCCGACGTCCTGACCTCGATTTCCGTGTTGCTCGACCAGGTCGCCAACGCACTGACCGCCACGGGCATGCTGACCCTGATTTCCGGCATGCTGGTGCTGGTCAGCGCCGTCGCCGCCGGACAGCAGCGGCGCGCCCGCGAAGCCGTGATCCTGCGCGTACTTGGCGCCACCGGGGCCAAGATCCGGGCCTCCTGGATGGTCGAGTTCGGCGCGATCGGCCTCGCCGCCGGTCTTGTGTCCGCTTTGACCGGCACCGCCGCCAGTTACGGCGTGGCGCATTACATTTTGCACACGTCCTGGGTATTTTCCTGGCCCATCCTTATTTCCACGCTTGCGGGCGCCCTCGCGACAATGCTTGTGTTCGGCCACATGGGCCTGACCGCAACGTCGCGCGCCAGACCCGCCCGGTTGCTTCGCAACGAGTGAACTCTTTGTTAATGCCCTGGGATTGCCGCCGGGGAATGTGCTATAAGGGTTTCCGGCGCGGAAGACCGATTGATCAACACTTGCACCGCCCCGGTCGAACTCCAAAACCAAGAGGGCGACAGGCACAGCGCCGAACGAAAGGAAACAGGGTAAAATGGCTTTCAGTCCCGACCAACGGGCCTATTCCACGCAATCGGCGACATCGGCCGCCATCCTGGACGCGGGCCTCCGGGCTTACATGCTGCGCGTCTATAACTGGATGGCATCCGGTCTGCTGCTGACGGGAATCGTGGCCTACGCGATCGCCCACACCTCGGCGATGGACGCGTTCTACCCGGCGGTGCTCTCGGCATCCGGCCGGGTCGTGCATGCGCCGTCGCCCTTGGCCTATATCGCGATGTTCGCGCCGCTGGCCTTCGTGCTGGTTCTCAGCTTCGGCGTGAACCGGTTGTCCACGACCGCGGTTCAAGGTATCTTCTGGGCGTTCTGCGCGACGATGGGCGCCAGCCTGACGAACATCTTCCTGATCTATACCGGCACATCGGTCATGCAGGTGTTCTTCATCACATCCGCGACATTCGCCGCCATCAGCATCTATGGCTACACGACCAAGGCTGACCTGAGCAAAATGGGCAGCTTCATGATGATGGGCCTGTTCGGGCTGATTATCGCGAGCCTGGTGAACATGTTCATGCAAAGCAGCGCTCTGCAGTTCGCGATCAGTCTGATCGGGGTCGTGGTGTTCGTCGGCCTGACGGCGTGGGACACCCAGCGGATCAAGGCGGACTACGTGCAATTCGCCTATGCGGAGGGCACCGAACTCGCCGCCAAACGCGGGGTCTACGACGCGTTGAGCCTGTATCTGAACTTCATCAATCTGTTCATGTCGCTGCTGCAACTGCTCGGCGTGCGCAACAACAACTGACCGGTCTCTCGCGAGGCCGCGACAACGAAACCCCGGGAGCGATCCCGGGGTTTTCTTTTTGCCGGACCATTATTGCGGCGCAGATGGGGGCGGATCGGACGCTGGCCTGCCCCATGCGCCTGGCCTCTGCGCCTGCCCCATGTGCCTGCCCCCTGCGCCTACCCCCGCGCCAGCCGCATGAACCGGGCCGCCAGCGCGATATCCGCCGCGACATTGGCTCGCCGGATCGTGGCGTCCAGGTCCTCGCCCCATTGTTCCGTCTGAAACAATTCGTCCAGCGCACCCAGGCGATGGGCTTCCTCTGCGTCGAGCTGTCCGGCGGCCAGGGCGAGGCCCAGTACAAGACTTCCCAGCGCGGGGACAACAATCCCCAGACCTGCGAGCATATAGGCGTCGTAATTTGCCACAGCACGGCGCAATGCCGCGATACTGCCGCGATGTTGACGAATCGAGCTGATGCCCGTTGTCACGCGCAGCGGCGCGTCCAGGGTCAGCGCCGCCCAATCCAGCCAAGGCTGCCAATCGCGTGTCTGCTGCGCCACCAGGTTATCGGGCGATTCGGCGCGATAGCAGAGCAAATCCGACTCGCCGTACCGCGCGATGGCATCCGCCGTGGGCGCGGGATCGGGCGCGATGCGTTCCCGCGCGGTGCCCGACAGGCGGGTCAGCGGGGTATCGGCGAAGCTCATGTCCCCGCCTTTGGCGCCACCGGCGAGGCGCCATTCCTCGGCGACGGCCTCCGCCAGCGCGGGCGGTCCGATGCGCAGCACCCCGCCGTTGGGCAGATGGATAGGCTTGCCATCCAGCAGCACGCGAAATTCCTCGCCGTCCGGCGCGACGGCCACGTTTTCCCAAAAGCGTTTCACTTCTTTCCCTCTGGCCGGCCCAGTAGAAGGCGTAATACGTCGGTGGCGGCGGGTTTGGCGGGGTCGATTTGGGCGGGTTGGCGCGTGTTCGCGGGCTCGGGTGCTCCGGGTCCGACGGCCCCCGGTCCCACTGCCCCCCCCGTTTCCCCAGGCGCCGCCCGATCGCGGGCCTGGGCCAACGCCGCCGGACAGGGATCGCCGCCACCGGCCGCGCCCATGATGTCCTTGCCGCCAAGCAGTAACCCGGCCAGTGCACCGCCTCCGTTGGTTGACAGGTCCACGCGGGCGGCGGGCGCACGCAGAGTGCCGGTTACGCGCAACGGCACGGCGACCCCGGTGCCGCCGATGCGGGTCCGCGGCCGCAACCTCAGCGCCAGGGTTTCACGCCGCAGATCGACTTCCCCTCCGCCATCGGCAATCAGCGCCGCGGTGTTGAACGCCATCGACTTCAGGGTCGCGATGCCCTCTTTGGCGTCCATCCGCACCGCGAGGCAGCGCAGATCCGTCGCATCTCCGCCCTCGATCCGCAGCGGCCGCACTTGATCGAGCCAGGAATTGACCATTTTGGCGTCGAGCTTCCCGTGCTCGATGGCAAGACCGGCCCACCCGCCCAGACCGGCGGCGAGCTCCTTGACCGAGTTCCCCG
>JAYWAX010000421.1:0-4313 GCA_043782125.1 Acetobacteraceae bacterium
ACCCGCCGCAGCCTCTTAAACCAACCCACTACCGGAAAAGTCATCCCTTGCACATCCATGCCATAAAAGAGTAGTTTTCTCTCCATCGTGCCGTCACCGGAGCGAAAACATGATCTTCCGCCAGATGTTCGATGCGACCTCCAGCACCTACAGCTATCTCCTTGCCTCCCGCCGGGGCGGCGAGGCTCTGATCGTCGATCCGGTGCTGGAACGGGTGGACCGCTATATCCAGCTTCTGACGGAACTCGACCTCCGTTTGGTCAAGGCGGTCGATACGCATCTTCACGCCGACCACATCACCGGTCTCGGCGCGCTGCGCGACCGGACCAAATGCATCACCGCGATGGGTGAGCAATCCGGCGTCGATGTCGTCTCCATGCGCCTGTCCGACGGCGACAAGCTCGGGATCGAGGGGCTGGACCTGGACGTGATCTACACGCCGGGACACACGGACGATTCCTACAGTTTCCTTCTGGGCGACCGTGTCTTCACTGGGGATACGCTCCTTATTCGCGGCACCGGGCGGACCGATTTTCAGAACGGCTGCCCTCGCGCGCAATACGATTCGATCTTCAATCGGTTGTTGCGCCTCCCCGACGAAACCCTTGTCTTCCCGGCGCACGATTACAAAGGCGACACCGTCAGCACCATCGGCGAGGAAAAGCGCTGCAATCCGCGTCTCCAGGTCAAATCCGAAGCCGAATACGTCGCGCTGATGAACGGCCTGAACCTCTCCAATCCGAAGATGATGGATGTCGCCGTGCCCGCCAACATGCATCAGGGCCTGCACCAGGAAGAGGTCGCTGCCCGCGGTTGGGCCGTTCTCGCGACGGAGGCCGTGGCGCGGATCGGCGTACGGGATTGCGTCCTCGTCGATCTGCGGGAACGGGCGGAGCGTCAGCGCCACGGCACCATTCCCGGCGCGCTGCACGCGCCCTATCCAGACCTGCAAGAAAACATCCAGGACGGCGGCATGCTGCACGAACTGGCCACGGCGACCGGGAAGCGCCTGGTATTTTTCTGCGCGTTCGGCGAGCGTTCGGCGATGGCGGTCCAGGCGGCGCGGGATGCAGGTTTGGACACGGTGTTCCACATCCACGGCGGCATCGACGCCTGGAAAAAGTCGAACGGCCCGGTCTCGAACTGACCGGAGCCCCCGACTCCCGCCTTACCCCGGAAACATCGCCCGCAGCCTGGGCGCCACGTTGCGCGCGAAACGTTCCAGGCTGGCATTCATTTGCTCTGGCTGCATCCCCGGGGGGACTGCCCAGGTAACGATGTCGGTGAGACCGTATTCGCGGATGAAGGCGGCGAGTTCGGCGACGCAACGATCTTCGTTCCCAACGATCCAGGTCTGGGGAATGCGGGTGGCCTCGGTAATGCCGGGCACGCCGCCGTGGCCGCCGGCATCCGCGCGGAACTTGCTGTAAACCTCCATGCGGCGGCGTTCGCCCGCGCGGACGATCGGCCAGTCGCGTTCCGGATCGTCGGTGACCAGGCAGGGGCGGATGATTCCGACTCGGTAACGGGACGGGTCGCGGCCGGTATCGGTCAATTCCTTGCGCCAGACATCCAGTCCGCCCGCGCGCGGCCCCTGCGGCAGCAAATGTGTATCGAAACGCGCTGCCCGGCGCGCGCCCGGCTCCGCCATCGCTGCGACCCAAAGCGGCGGGCCGCCGGGCTGGACATAGCCGGGGGTGATTTTCACATCCGTGAAGTCGTAACGTTTGCCCTGAAAACTGAAAGTTTCTCCCGTGAAGGCCTTGCGGAGTACCGCCAGCCCCTCATCCGTCAGGGACAGCCGCCGCGACACTGGCAGGCCGAAACCGCGGAATTCGTGCGGCGCATAGCCCATGCCGACGCCGATCTCGACCCGGCCGTTGCTGAGATTGTCCAGCACGGCCAGGTCCTCGGCCAGGCGGATCGGATGGTTGAACGGCAGCAGGCAGACATCGCAGGAAAAACGGACGTGTTTCGTGCGCGCCGACATTGCTGCGGCGACGGGAATCCACGACGGCAAATACCCGTCGTCGATAAAATGGTGTTCCGTGAACCAGATCAGATCGAGGCCCAGACGATCCAGCATGGCAACCTGATCGCCGATCGAGGCGTAAAAATCCGGGGTTTTCATGCCCGATTCCGGCGGATTGCGAAAATCGTAAACCGCGCCGAGACGTAACGGTTGCGCCATGGTTTCCTCCTCGATGATGGTGGCGGGCTTATACCGAACCTCCGAACGATTGGCTCTCGGCACGGCGTCTCCCCCTCGTGATGGCACAGCCCGAGCGGGCCATCGGGCGCGGCACGGCGATTGCGCGAAGGGCGCTTTCCGCGGTTTTTCGTGCCCGCTCTCGAAATGCGGTACCGCTCCGGATGGACCGCTTGGGGGCGTGCCATGACGGGGAGAGGACCTTGCGATGGGTCAATCGTTCTTGCTGTCGGTATTATACTGCGGCCGCGTCGAAAACCTCGAATTCCGCGAACGCAGCGCTTTTTGGCATGATCGTGTGCCTCCTTTGTGCCAAACTCGCGCATGGGCGGCGCGAAGGCAACGTCCCAGGCAGGGCGTCTTGGAAGGGGCAGCCCAGATGGGGAGGCGGTATTGTCGCAGGAGCCGGATGTGCCGGGGTGGCGCGGGCTGGCACTGCGCACCGTCGCGGCCAGCACGACGGACCATGTGTCGCTCGCCGCGGCCGGGTGCGCGTTTTATGCGACCCTGTCGCTGTTTCCCGCCATTTCGATGCTGATCTCGATTTACGGCCTGTTGTTCGACCCCGCCAGCGCCGTGCACCAGCTCACGATCCTGCGCGACCTGCTGCCCGCCGCCGCGTTTGGCCTGATCGAGGAACGCGTCCTTCTTCTCGTCTCCCGGCCCGCCAGCCACCTCTCATTGGGCCTGGCGCTTGGTTTCCTGTTGTCGCTGGCCAGCAGCGCGTCGGCCGCGAAGGCGATGGTCTCTGCGGTCAACGTCGCCTATGACGCGAAGGAGCGGCGGCCGTTTCTGCGCGTGCAACTGATCGGACTCGCGGTGACGCTCAGCGCCGCAGTTTGCGCCATTCTGGCGGTTGCGGTGTTGCTGGTGCTGCCGGCGGCGATCCGGTTTTCCGGCCTGTCGTGGGATGGGGCGGCGATGATCCAGATACCGGGATTCGGGTTTGTGGTGGCGTTTTTCGGCATCGGGCTGTGCCTGCTTTACGCGCACGGACCCGCGCGGCGGCGTCCCGTTGGGGCTCGCGTGGTGCCGGGCGCGGCGCTGGCGACGGCGATGTGGCTGCTGTCGTCGTGGCTTCTGTCGCTTTACGCCGGCAAGATCGCGGCGTTCGACGCGGCTTATGGCTCGATTGGCGCGGTCGTGGGGATCATGTTGTGGTTTTACATTTCCGCCTATGCCGCGCTTCTGGGGGCGGAATTGAACGCCCAACTGGAACTTCGCGCGCAATGCCCGGCGCCCCCGGCGGCCGGTTGACGCCCGCCCCGGCCTTGGTTCGCGCCCCGCAGAATGGTCCGGGAGTCACGGACGTGACACGCGCACATCCTTCCGGTGTATGTTATTTCCCTGCGGCGGCGCCGCCCAATTCCGGACGGGCCCGCAAGCATGGAGCGAGACGTATGGCGCATCGGTGCGCGGCACGAGGTCTGGCCGCGATGTTCTTCCTTGGGCTCGCGGCGTTACCCGTGGGCGCGCGTGCGCAGCCCCCCGGCGCGAGCGAGGCCGTGTTCGAAGGCGCGGGCCGCGCCGGAACCGTCAGCCGCGCGGTCCGGTTCCGCTTCATGTGTACGGCGAATGGCGGCCCAGGGATCGCCGGGGTTTTGTCGGTAGCGCTGGAAATTCCACGGCCGGAACAATGGCGCGCCGCATTCGACTTCGAACCTTTCGAGGGACCGGACTCGACGACCGGGGCGTTGTCGCATGTGCAGGCGAATGGCGTGCGGACCAAGGCGGGCAATCGGTTCGCCGCGGCGGGCTCTACGCCCGACACCGGCGCCAATGCGGCGTTTGTCTTCGAAATCGCGGCGTCGCGGCGCGATCCCGCCGGTCTGGGCCGCCTCGCCACCGTGCTGCGCCCATTGATGGACGGGCCTGGACAGTTGGTCTGGCGGCAGGGGAACGCAAAGCGGGAGGGGGCGCCAATCGACGCCAGCCTGGAGTTGTTGCCGGAACGGGCGGAGCGGTTGAAAGCCGTCCTCGGCCCCTGCCTCGCGCGCTGACGGGTCCGATTCAAGGGTGTGGGGAACGACACCAGGTGGCCCATGAACTGACACCGGCCGTTACATGGCGATAGGGGTAGGGAAGGCTGTTACCCCTCCCCTCC
>JAYWAX010000422.1:0-11857 GCA_043782125.1 Acetobacteraceae bacterium
CCGGGCATACGCGGCGCGGATGAGGCGTCCGACGATCACGCGCGCATGGCGAGCCCATCGTCGGCGATCGAGCGGGGATCGGATTATTTGGTGGTTGGACGGCCGATTATCGCGAACGCCGATCCGGTGGCGCGGGCGCGGCAGATTGTTTCCGAAATGGAAGCCGGGGCAAGGATCAGGCGGAACGCCTGACCGGCGCGCCGCCATAAATCCGGCTTGGTCGCGGCCCCGGCCGATATGCCAGGACGCCGAATTTTGCCTCTCCAAAGCCTGAACGAAAAATTTGCGTTAAGACAAATACCGGCATTGACATCGGGCCTGGGCCTGTTCAGCTTGCTCGTTCAACACAAGGAACAACGCGATGAAGATCCGTGCTTCGTTACCGCTGATGCTTGCCAGTCTTTTCCTTTCCACGGCGGCCTTCGCGGGCGATTACAACCCGGTGCCCGCCGGCGACGCGCAATTCGCCGCCTGCCTCGCTTATTCCGCCACGATCTACCAGGGTGGTTCCGCCGCCAGCCCGGTCGCGGGCCAGAGCAAGGCACAGGCCTGGTGCACCTGCATGTGGAATGAAACGCCTGAGGATTTCAAAGGAAGCCTCGCCAAATTCTCGGAAACCGCGAGAGGCGCGGCGATGAACAAGACTTGCGAAAAGCACGCGAACTGGGAATGATTCCTGCGCCAAAAGTCTGACGCGCTTTGCTCACGGTTCCGGCAACGGGACCGTGCGTTTTTGTTACCGGACCCGGCGGCTCAGCGCCCCAGGATAACCAGCACCACGCCGAACACCACCAGCATCAGGCCCGCGACATCGGTGCGTTTCAGCACTTCCTTCAGGTAAAACCGGCTGAACAGCAGGGTAAAGACCATCTCCACCTGGCCCACGGCGCGCACCATCGCGACCGGCGCAATGGCGAACCCGGTGAACCAGCAGGCCGAGCCGCAGCCCGACAAGGCACCAACCCACATCGAACTCCGCCACGTCGTGAACGACTTCTTCAACTCTGCCGGTTCCCGCCATGCCAGCCACAGACCCTGCATCGCGATTTGTAAAATATTGGTGACGACCAAAGAGAACAGTGCGCGGATCACCAGGTCCGGTCCCTCCAACGACTGATTCGCGAGCTTTATGAACACCGTTGTGAACGCGAACACGAAGCCCGCGCCCAGGCCGCAGAGCGCGGCGGGCTGAACGGTCGCGGCCAGGAGGGCGCGCGGCTTCAGGCCTCGGCCCGCCAGCGATAAGGTCATGACGCCCGCCACGCCTACCGCCATGCCGATCCAGGCGAGATCGCTCAGGTTTTCATGCAGCACGATCAAGGCGAGGACAGCGCTCTGCACCGTTTCGGTCTTGGCGTAAGCGGTGCCGACGGCGAAATTGCGGAAGCCAAACGACATGATCAACAGATTGGTGGCCAGGATCTGGCCCAATCCGCCCAGAAGGCAATAGATCAGGAAAATGCCGTTCGCCGCGGGCACCGATGCGCCGGTGATGCTGAGCGCCGCCAGCAGGATCGCGAGCCCGGTGGGCATGCCGTAAAGGTAACGAACGAAGCCCGCGCCATTGACCGATAACAGGCCACGCAATTTTTGTTGCATCGCTGTCCGCCAACACTGCAACAGCGCGGCGGCCACGGAAATCGGTATCCAGATCGGCATGAGTTATCTTCGGGTCCGGTAGCCTCCGGATCGGCCCGGCGACGCGCACGATCCTAGGTGCGTGGGGTGTTGGGTCAAGCGGGCGACGGACTGCAAGTGCTGGGGCGTTACCCCAGACACGCATTGCCAGCCTCGCCGCCCGTCGCCATTGTCCGCATTGCCTTACCTGGGACGCTCCAATGGACGACGATTTTCGAAAAGCCGCCCTCGACTATCACCGCTACCCCAGGCCAGGGAAACTGGCCATTGAAGCCACGAAGCGGATGGCGACACAGCGCGACCTGTCTCTGGCCTATAGCCCCGGTGTTGCTGCGGCGTGCGAGGCGATCGTCGCCGATCCAGAAACGGCCCGCGATTACACCGCCCGCGGCAACCTCGTCGGCGTCATTTCCAACGGCACCGCCGTCCTTGGTCTTGGGAATATCGGCGCTTTGGCCGGGAAGCCCGTGATGGAAGGCAAGGCCGTTCTGTTCAAGAAATTCGCCGGGATCGACGTGTTCGATATCGAGGTCGATGTCCAGGACCCCGGCCGGTTTTGCGATGTCGTCGCGGCATTGGAACCCACCTTCGGCGCGATCAACCTGGAAGACATCAAAGCCCCCGAGTGTTTCGCGATCGAAGCCAATTTGCGCGCGCGCATGAAAATCCCGGTGTTCCACGACGACCAGCACGGCACCGCGATCACCGTTGCCGCCGCCGTGCTGAACGGGTTGTTGTTACAGGGCAAGACACTGGCGGACGCGAAACTCGTGACGTCCGGCGCGGGCGCGGCGGCGCTGGCCTGCGTCGATCTGCTGGTGTCGATGGGTTTGAAACCGGAAAACGTGTCGCTGACCGACGTCAAGGGCGTCATCCGGTCGGACCGCGAGGGCATGCTGCCGAACATGGCGCGCTATGCCAAGGAAACCAACGCCAACACCCTCGAAGATGTGCTCCCCGGCGCCGATGTTTTCCTTGGTCTGTCCGCGCCGCGCGTATTGAAAGCCGAATGGCTGCATCTGCTGGCGGCAAAGCCGATGATCCTGGCGCTCGCCAATCCCGACCCGGAGATCGACCCGCAGGAGGTCCACGCCCACCGTCCCGACGCCATCGTGGCCACCGGGCGCAGCGATTACCCCAACCAGGTCAATAACGTCCTCTGCTTCCCGTTCATTTTTCGCGGCGCTCTGGATGTTTCCGCCACGACGATTGACGAAGCCATGAAGATCGCCGCGGTGGAAGCGATCGCCGGGCTCGCCCGTGTCGAGGCCAGCGAGGTCGTGGCGGCGGCCTATGGCGGCACCGCGCCGGTCTTCGGGGCCGATTACATCATCCCGCGCCCATTCGATCCCCGCCTGATCCTGGAAATCGCCCCTGCGGTCGCCCGGGCCGCCATGGCGTCCGGCGTCGCCCGCCGCCCCATCGCCGACTTCGACGCCTATCGCCGCGATCTGGAACGGTTCGTCTTCCGCTCCGGCTCCCTGATGCGCCCGGTGTTCGAGGCCGCCGCCCGCGATCCCAAACGCGTGGTCTACGCGGAGGGCGAAGACGAGCGCGTGCTGCGCGCCGCCCAAACCCTGATCGACGACGGCATCGCACACCCCATTCTATTGGGCCGGCGCGACATCATTGGTGCCAAAATCAAGGACATGGGCCTGCGCATGGTCCCCGGCGGCAATCTCGAAGTGCTGGACCCAAGCCGGGACGACGACGTGTTCGGACCTTTGGTGCCCGCGTATCAGCTTCTGGTTGGACGTCACGGCGCGCCGCCCGCGCCCGCCGAACGCCGGGTCGCGACCCGCCCTTCGGTCGCCGCGGCGATGATGCTGCACGCCGGGCTCGCCGATGCCGCGATCTGCGGCGGCACCGGCGCCTGGTGGCGGCAAATCCAATACATCCTGCCAATCATCCCGCGGCGGCCCGACGTCAGCAGAATCTACGGCCTCGTCTGCGTCATCCTGCCGGCGGGGGTGCTGTTCATCTGCGACGCCTACATGGTGATCGAACCGACGGCCGAGCAGATCGCCGAAATGACCTTGCTGGCGGCGGAAGAGGTGAGGGGCTTCGGCATCGCCCCCAAGGCCGCGCTCGTGTCCCATTCCAGCTTCGGCGCCAGCGACAGCGAGTCAGCGCGGAAAATGCGCCGCGCACTGCGTCTGATCCGCACCCGCGCGCCCGAGCTTGAAATCGACGGCGAAATGCACGGCGATGCCGCGTTGGTGCAGTCGATCCGCGACGCCGCCGTGCCCGACAGCAGTCTGACCGGGGCCGCCAACCTGCTGATCATGCCCAACCTCGACGCCGCCAACATCGCCTTTAACCTGCTTAAAGCCGCCGCCGACGGGCTGCCGATCGGCCCGATGCTTCTGGGCATGTCGAAGCCGATCCATGTGGTGGTGCCCAGTGTGACCGCGCGCGGAATCGTCAATCTGAGCGCGCTGGCGGTGGTCGAGGCGCAGGAACTCGCCGCCAAATAAGGCATTGCGGCGATGGGCGCCTGGTCCCATCTCCCGGTGGACATTCAGAGAGCACAACACGAACATGTTCTTGCTTATCCTTGGCATCGCCATACTGGGCTGCCTGCTGTTGGCACTGCGGTTGTTCGAGCGGGCCTCGGTCGCATCGGTCCACGCCTTGCTGAAATGGATCGCGGCGATTGGCGGGATACTTCTGACTCTGGGCCTGTTTGTCAGCGGCCGCGGCGTGCCGGCGCTGATCGGCCTGGTGCTGGTGGGGCCCGCCTTGTGGCAGCGCTGGCGCGAAAGCCGGCCGCCTGGGCAAGGGTCCGGACCAAGGCGTTCCGGCGGCGCCATGAGCCGGGTCGAGGCATTGGAAGTACTGGGCTTGAAACCCGGCGCGAGCGAAGACGATATCCACGCCGCGCACCGCCGTTTGATGCGGATGGCGCATCCGGATACCGGCGGCTCCGACTGGCTGGCGTCCCGGATCAATCAGGCGCGAGATGTGTTGCTGGGGTAGATGGAACAACTATAAGTTGTATTTCGTGTCGAAAGTGTCATTCTGAAACCGCGCCACAATTCGGCCAGGCGTACATGGTGCAAGCCCCCGGTCGAACCTGGAGAGTCCCCGTGCCCAAAAAGCTACGCAAAGCCGTTTTGCCCGTCGCCGGTCTGGGAACCCGCTTCCTGCCCGCCACCAAGGCGCTGGCCAAGGAAATGCTGCCCGTGGTCGATAAACCCTTGATTCAATACGCAGTGGAAGAAGCGCGCGCCGCCGGGATCGAGCAGTTTTGCTTCGTCACCGGGCGCGGCAAAACCGCCTTGGTCGAACATTTCGACGTCGCCTTCGAACTGGAAGCCACGTTGCGCGAACGCAACCGGACCGAGGCGTTGGCCCAGCTCGATTCAATGCGAATTTCCCCGGGCTCGTTGCTTACGGTCCGCCAGCAGGTGCCGCTTGGCTTGGGCCATGCGATCTGGTGCGCGCGGGCGTTCATCGGCGACGATCCCTTCGCCATCCTTTTGCCCGACGATCTGATCCTGTCCGAAACACCGTGCCTGGCGCAACTCGCTGCGGCGTACCGGGAGACCGGCGGCAATGTCGTGGCCGTCGTCGATGTGCCGCGCGAACATACCAACCGGTACGGCATCCTGAAAACCGGCGCCGACAACGGCAAACTGGTCGAGGTACTGGGCCTGGTCGAAAAGCCCGCGCCCGCCGACGCGCCTTCGACCCTGTCCGTTATCGGCCGTTACATCCTGATGCCCGAGGTAATCGGCCACCTGGCCAAAATGGAACGCGGCGCGGGCAACGAGATCCAGTTGACCGACGGCATGGCGAAGCTGATCGGCAACCAACCCTTCCATGGGCTTCGTTACGAAGGTAAACGCTTCGACTGCGGCGATAAAGCCGGATATCTGGAAGCACAGATCGCCTTCGCGCTGAAACGCCCCGATCTGGCGGACGCCGTCCGCGAATTCCTGAAATTGTATCAATGACAGAGCCCTCGCACATGTCCTTCACCCACAGCTTCGATCCGACCTCTCTGCGCGAATACGACATCCGCGGCATCGTCGGCCGCACCCTGACCGCCGCCGACGCTTTCGCGATCGGACGTTGCTTCGGCACCATCGTTGCGCGCGAAGGCGGTTCCACCGCCGCGATCGGTTACGACGGCCGCCTGTCCAGCCCGGAGCTGGCCAAAGCCCTGTCCGGCGGTCTGCGCGCCAGCGGGATCGATGTTGTCAACATCGGCCGGGGTCCGACGCCGATGTTGTACTACACTGCGACAGCGATGAACACCGGCGGCGCCATCATGGTCACCGGCAGCCATAATCCGCCCGATTACAACGGCTTCAAAATGATGTTGGGCCGCAAACCGTTCTTCGGCGCACAAATCCAGGAACTGGGCCGGATGGCGCGCGAGGGCGATGTCGTGCCCGAAACCTCCGCCGCCGAACGTTCCGTCGATATCGCCGCCGAATACATCGGGCGGTTGCGAAAAGACTGGGACGGCGGCAATCGCGTCCTGAAAGTCGTCTGGGATAACGGCAACGGCGCGGCCGGCGACGTGCTGGCGGAACTCGTCAAAATCCTGCCCGGCGAGCACACCGTTCTGAATGGCACCATCGACGGTACGTTTCCGGCGCATCATCCAGACCCCACCGTGCCCGCGAACCTGGTGCAACTGATTGCCGAGGTCGCGACACGCGGCGCCGATATCGGCATCGCGTTCGATGGGGACGCCGACCGTATCGGACTGGTGGATAATAAGGGTGTCATCATGTTCGGCGACCAGTTGATGGTACTGCTGGCGCGCGATGTGCTGAAATCCCACCCCGGCGCCACCATCATCGCCGATGTTAAAGCCAGCCAGGTTCTGTTCGACGAAATCGCCCGCGCCGGCGGTAAACCGCTGATGTGGAAAACCGGACACTCGCTGATAAAATCGAAAATGGCGGAAACCGGCTGCCCGCTGGCAGGCGAAATGTCGGGACATATCTTCTTCGCGGATAAATGGTACGGTTTCGACGATGCGCTGTACGCAGCTGTCCGCATGTTGGGAATTCTCGCCCGTTCGGCCACAAGCCTGTCCACGCAACGCGAGGCCTTGCCGCAGGTCGTCAACACTCCGGAACTCCGTTTCGACTGCGACGACGTCAGAAAGTTCAAGGTTGTCGAGGAAGTCGCCGCCCGCCTGCGTCAGGAAGGCGCCAACGTCTCCGAAACAGACGGCGTCCGGGTCTTGACCAACGATGGCTGGTGGCTGCTGCGCGCGTCCAACACCCAGGCCGTCCTGGTCGCCCGCGCCGAAGCCAAAAATGCGGCCGGCCTCGAAACCCTTAAAGCCGCCCTGGTCCGCCAACTCGCCGCCTCCGGCCTCGCCGCGCCCGATTTCTCGGGCACGAACGCCGGGCACTGATCGGGAGAGGCGGGGTCTGGGGGTGCGCCAGGGCTCTGCCCTTCGAGCCCGCCAAGGCTGGGCCTTGGATGCCATGACTTTCGGTGGGATTGAGAAGGGGGGCCTACCGAGGCGTTTCCCCGGCCACCGTAGGCCCCCCTTCTCAATCCCACCTAACCGATCGCGGTCCAGGGGCCGAGGCCCTGGTGGGTTCGAAGGGCAAAGCCCTCGTGGGGTCCGGGGCAAAGCCCTGGTGCCTCCCCAGCCACCGGCCCCTCCCGATCCTTGCATCGGTGCCCGCGTCCCCGCAATGTATGGCCGGGCTGGGAGGATGGGTGGATGAACCGGGTGCCGGCGGGCGCCATCGACTGCGATGTGCATGTTTCCGTGCCGGGCATGGCGGCTTTGTTGCCGTTCATGAGTCAGGCGTGGCGGGAGATGATTGTCTCACGCGGGACTGACGGGATGGAGCTGGCAAGTTATCCGGCGGGCACGCCTTTGGCGGCGCGGCCCGATTGGCGGTCGGGAGACCGGTTCGAGACGTTGCGGCGCGAGGTTTTGGACGGATTTGGCGTTCGCGCGGCGATTTTGAATTGTTTGCATGGTGGCCAGGCGGTGCATTCCGAGGATCTGGCGCGGGCATTGTGTCAGGCGGTGAATGATTGGCTGGTGGCGGAATGGTTGGACAAAGACGGTCGTCTGCGGGCCTCGATTGTCGTGCCCGCGCAGAACCCGGGATATGCGGCGGCGGAAATCGATCGTTGCGCACGCGATAAACGGTTCGTGCAGGTGCAGTTGCTGGCGTCCAACGAAATCATGTTGGGACGGAAATATTACTGGCCGATTTACGAAATGGCGGCGAAGCATGGACTGCCTGTGGGTATTCATGGGGGCAGCGCTTACCGGCACGCGCCGACCTCGGTGGGCTGGCCGTCGCATTACTTACAGGATTACGTCAGCCACACGATGGGGCTGGAAAGCGCGTTGCTGAGCCTGATGGCGGAGGGTGTGTTCAACCATGTGCCGGAATTGCGGGTGGTCCTGATCGAATCCGGCGTATCCTGGCTGCCCGGTTTCCTGTGGCGCGCGATCAAATCGTGGCGCGGACTGCGCGGCGAAACGCCATGGTTTTCGAAATCTCCGGCCGACCTGGTGCGCCAGCATGTGCGGCTGACCGCACAGCCCTTCGACGCGCCGGGGGCGGAGGAAGTCCAGAAGATACTGGCACATATCGACTGCGACGAAATGTTACTGTTTGCGACCGATTTCCCGCACTGGCACTTCGACGGCCAGAACGCCTTGCCGCCGGGCTTGCCTGCGGCGCTGATCCAGAAACTGGCGGTGGACAATCCGCTCGCCACTTACCCTCGATTGAAGGAGACGCTGTCATGAGCGAAATCCTGGACCGCGCGGCGAACCAGCCGGTGCGCGCGGGCATTATCGATTGCGACATCCACCCGACGATGCGATCGAAGAAGGAACTCGATCCCTGGCTGCCGGAACGGTGGCGCAGGCATATGGCGGAGTATGGTCACCAGGTGCGGATTCCTTTCACCTCTGGCACGCAATATCCGAAATCGGCGCCCGCCACCGCGCGCCGCGATGCCTGGCCGCCCGCCGGTGGCCCGCCCGGTTCCGATCTCGACTTCATGCGGTCTCAGTTGCTCGATGCGGAGGACATCGCCTGGGGTGTGCTGGCGCCTTTGTCCGCCGCCGCCCGTAACACCGATCTCGGCGCGGCTTACTGCAACGCGGTGAACGAATGGCAGGTGCAAAACTGGGTGAAGAAGGAACCGCGCCTGAAGGCCTGTGTGACCGTCGCGCAGGACGACGCCGCTTTGGCGGTCGCCGAAATCGAACATCGCGCGGGCGATCCGAATTTCGTTCAGGTCCTGCTGCCCTCGAAGACGACGGAGCCTTTGGGCCGCAAACGTTACTGGCCCATCTTCGCCGCCGCCTGTGCCGCAAACCTGCCGGTTGCCGTTCACGTCAACAGCGTTGGCGGTGGTTATGCGTCCACCGCTGGCGGCTGGCCAAGTTTCTATTTGCAAGATCATCACCTGAACGTGCATTCGTTCCAGGCCCAGGTGGCGAGTTTGGTGCTGGAAGGGGTGTTCGAACATCATCCCTCGTTGCGAATGGTGATGATAGAGGGCGGCTTTGCATGGCTGCCGATGCTCGCCTGGCGTCTCGATAAGGCCTGGGCGCGGATGCGCGACGAGGTGCCGGAATGCCGCCGCCCGCCATCGGAATACATCAAACAACATCTTTGGTTCACGACGCAGCCAATGGAGGAACCCGAACAGGCGGGACATTTGCGCGACACCATAGATTGGATCGGCTGGGACCGGATCTTGTTCGCGACGGATTATCCGCATTGGGACTACGACGATCCGCGTACTGCCTTTCCCGTCCGGCTTTCCAACGCGGAACATTCCCAGGTGTTTCGCAACAACGCCGCTGGATTGTATGGCCTTACCTGATCCGCGCGCCCTGTTCGAACGCGCCGCCGGCCTCGCGGCCACATATCGGGAGGCAATGGCCGATCCCGCTGGCAACCCTTGTTCTTACGCGGACGCGCTGGCGATGTTCGATGCGCCAACGCCGGAACAAGGGCGCGACGCCGACGCGGTGCTGGAAGAATTGAACACCGCCGCCGCGCCTGGGCTGCGTTCCATGACCGGGCCACGCTTTTTCGGCTGGGTCATCGGCGCCTCCCATCCCATGGGCGTTGCCGCGGATATTCTGACATCCGCCTGGGGCCAGAATGCCGCGAACCACTTCGCCTCGCCCGCCGCTGCAGCCGCCGAAACTATCGCGGCGCGCTGGCTGTTGGATATTCTGGACTTACCGCGGGAGGCGTCGGTCGGATTTGTGACCGGTGCGACAGCTGCGAATTTCGTCGGCCTCGCCGCCGCGCGCGGCGCTGTGCTGAAACGCGCGGGGTGGGACGTGAACGCCAAGGGACTGTTCGGCGCGCCACCCATCCACGTCCTGATTGGCGACGATGCGCACACCACGGTTTTTTCCGCTTTGCAGTTTTTGGGACTTGGCCACGACCGGGTCATCCGGATCGAAACCGACGATCGAGGCCGTATGCGCGCGGAGGCCTTTGCACGCGCGGCGCAGGGGCTGACCGGCCCCGCAATCGCGGTTGTCCAGGCCGGACAATTGAACACCGGCGCTTTCGATCCGCTTGCGGAAATCCTGCCAATTGCGAGGGGAATTGGCGCCTGGGTGCATGTCGATGGCGCCTTCGGTCTATGGGCCCGCGCCAACCCCCACACCAAATCCCTCGCTTCCGCCTTCGACCTCGCGGACTCCTGGGCTTGCGACGGTCATAAATGGTTGCAAACACCGTACGATTGCGGTTATGCTATCGTCCGCGACGCGGAGGCGCACCGAGATGCCATGACCATCGCGGCGAGTTATCTGCCGCCGGTCGGGGAAGGGGAACGCGATCCCAGCCATTTCGTGCCCGAACTGTCTCGCCGTGCCCGCGGTTTTTCCACTTATGCCATGTTACGTCACCTGGGACGCGCGGGTATTTCCGCCATGGTCGGGCGCCATATAGCTCAGGCGCAAGAGATGGCGCGAGAACTGGCGTCCGAGCCTGGGATCGCGGTTTTGAACGATGTCGTTCTGAATCAGATTATCGTCCGTTTCGGTAGTGGGGAGGACGCGGATCGGCTAACCATGGAAACCATTGCTGCGATTCAGGCGGATGGCGTGCTGTTCGCCGGCGGCGCCCGATGGCGCGGTCGCTGGGTTTTGCGACTTTCGGTCATTTCGGCGCCTACCACCGATCTCGACGCGGCCCAGGCGGTGGAGGCGATCTGCGCAGCCTGGCGGCGCGTAAGTAGACTCAACCGCGCCTAAAGTTCGGCATAACTGCTTCGCCAGCCGAACCCAACTGTTCCAGCATGACGCTTTCCAGCGCACCCATGGGCGTCCTGAGATTGATATGTTCCATGTCAGGATATCGCGCCTCAAGTTCTTTCAGATACGCGGTCAGCTCTTCCGCCGTGCCCGCGAACCACGAACCTGGTTTCACGAAGCGCTCCAGCGTCGGCACGCCCGCCTCGTCCAGACCGCCGCGATGGCCAACGGCGTCGATTTGCGCCGCGTTCAGGCCGGGCGTGTTCGATCATAAAATCCATGGCGCGCGAACTGGCGCTGACGACCGGTTGCCAGATTTCATGGGTGCGGTAAACTGGGCGCGGCACCAGCATCAGTTCTTTTAACATATAGCCGCGGTAGGGAACTTCTGGGGGCAGCGTGTAATGTTTGCCTTTATGGGAAAATCTTTCGTTGTGAAAAGCCTTGAGAATGATTTCGACCTGCTCTTCGAATAATTCCCGGTTTGCCTCCTGATCGAGGATCGGCGCGCCGAATGTCTCGACCTCGCGGGTGTGGTAGCCGCAAGCGACGTCGAAGATCGTTCGTCCGTTGGTGAGAATGCCGGCGACGGCGTAATCCTCGGCCATGCGCGACGGGTGCCACATCGGGGCGACGTTGAAGCCGCAGCCGATGTTCAATTTTTCGGCCAGGTGGCTGAGATGTACCGCTTCCATGATGAGGTTCGGAATGACCTCGTAACCTTCGTACTGGAAGCGGTGTTCGGCGAGGCACAACGTGTCTCAGCCGGTCCGGTCCATCGGCTTCGCGATCGCCTCGGTTTTGGCGGACACGCCCGCCAATTGGGCGTTGTTGAAATGGCGATCGTTGGCGGGGGTGGCGTTCTGTCAATGGTCGGGCAGGTCGATATGGCCGGGGTAGACCGTGGCGAGTTCACGGAACAGGCTGCGGCCTTCGGTGTGTCCCCGGCGCGACGCGCGCCGCGCCGGAGAATGGTGA